>NZ_JBEPAL010000004.1:0-269871 GCF_040298625.1 Streptomyces sp. NPDC001532 | reverse complement strand
TGGCGGTGCACTGGGGCGAAGACGCCGAGAACGAGACCTCCGGGGGCCGTGTCACCGGCCACCACGGCCGCCGCGTCCGCGGCCCTGACGGCCACCCGGCTCGCCCAGGTCCTCCAGCTCCTCCGCGTCGAGCCCGGCGCGGGTGCGCTCGGCGCGCGGCAGGACACCCTTGGTGCCGGCCGGGATGCCGAGGTCCTCGAACAGGTGCGGGGAGGTGGAGTAGGTCTCCACCGGGTCGTTGAAGTCCAGCTCCAGCGCCTTGTTGATCAGCTGCCAGCGCGGGATGTCGTCCCAGTCGACGAACGTGACCGCCGTGCCCTTGGCGCCCGCGCGACCGGTGCGGCCGACGCGGTGCAGGTACGTCTTCTCGTCCTCGGGCGACTGGTAGTTGATGACGTGGGTGACGCCCTCGACGTCGATGCCGCGCGCGGCGACATCGGTGCAGACCAGCACGTCGACCTTGCCGTTGCGGAAGGCGCGCAGCGCCTGCTCGCGGGCGCCCTGGCCGAGGTCGCCGTGGACCGCGCCGGAGGCGAAGCCGCGGCGCTGCAACTGCTCGGCGATGTCGGCGGCGGTGCGCTTGGTCCGGCAGAAGATCATCGCCAGTCCGCGGCCCTCGGCCTGGAGGATCCGGGCGATCATCTCCGGCTTGTCCATGGAGTGCCCGCGGTAGACGAACTGCTTGATGTTCGCGACCGTCGCGCCCTCGTCGTCCGGCGCCGTGGCGCGGATGTGCGTGGGCCGGGACATGTACCGGCGGGCCAGTCCGATGACCGCGCCCGGCATGGTCGCCGAGAACAGCATGGTCTGGCGCTTGGCCGGAAGCATGCCGATGATCTTCTCGACGTCGGGCAGGAAGCCCAGGTCGAGCATCTCGTCGGCCTCGTCGAGGACCAGGCACTTGATGTGGCTCAGGTCCAGCTTCTTCTGGCCCGCGAGGTCGAGCAGGCGGCCCGGGGTGCCGACGACCACGTCGACGCCCTTCCTCAGGGCCTCCACCTGCGGCTCGTACGCCCGGCCGCCGTAGATGGCGGTCACGCGGACGTTGCGCACCTTGCCGGCGGTCAGCAGGTCGTTGGTGACCTGGGTGCACAGCTCGCGGGTCGGGACGACGATGAGCGCCTGCGGGGCGTTGGTCAGGGCCTCGGGCGCGGCACGCCCGGCCTCGACGTCGGCGGGGACGGTGACACGCTCGAGGAGCGGAAGGCCGAAGCCCAGCGTCTTTCCGGTGCCGGTCTTGGCCTGGCCGATGACATCCGTGCCCGCGAGGGCGACGGGAAGGGTCATCTCCTGGATGGGGAAGGGGGAGACGATACCGACGGCTTCCAGGGCCTCGGCGGTCTCGGGAAGGATCCCGAGCTCTCGGAACGTCGTAGTCAGGGTGCTGCCTCTTCTGTGTGTGCGGTGCGAGGCGAGCGCGGGGGTCGTGTCGGACCGTGCCGGGGACGTCGGCCGCCTAAGGGCGGGCCTTGGGGCACGGGAACCGCGCCGACGCTCTAGCGCTCGTACCGCTGAGGGTCCCTCCGATCGTCGTACGCACAGAGCCGTACGGTCAGGGAGGGCTGTCGGGTCGGAGCCGATCGGGCCACCGACCGGGCATCCTCATACGTGCGGCCTGTCGAGACACGTCGAAACCAGCCGACGTACCAGCAGGCGCATTACCACCATACCCCGGATTCGCGCACATGCGATGGCCGATTCGGTCACGTAGTCGTCGTCACACTGAATGACCAGGGACTTCCCCGATGCGGTGGGCGGGCTATTGTGCGCTCCATGACGAGCTCTGACAAGCCTGACCCCGCCGCCGACGCCTCCGACGCCGTGGCACCCACCGGGGTCGCCGCCCTGGACTGGGCGACGGCCTCCGCCGATCCGCAGTACCGGGCCGCGGTCGTGGACCTGCTGGGCGCGCTCGCGTACGGGGAGCTCGCGGCGTTCGAACGGCTCGCGGAGGACGCCAAGCTGGCGCCGACCCTGGAGGACAAGGCGGAGCTGGCGAAGATGGCCTCGGCCGAGTTCCACCACTTCGAGCGGCTGCGGGACCGGCTCGCCGGGATCGGTGAGACGCCGACCGCCGCGATGGAGCCGTTCGTCGCCGCGCTGGACGGCTTCCACAAGCAGACGGCGCCCTCCGACTGGCTGGAAGGCCTCGTCAAGGCCTATGTCGGCGACTCGATCGCCAGCGACTTCTACCGCGAGGTCGCGGCCCGGCTCGACTCCGACACCCGCGAGCTGGTGCTGGCCGTGCTCGACGACACCGGGCACGCGGGCTTCGCGGTGGAGAAGGTGCGGGCGGCGATCGACGCGGACCCGCGGGTCGGCGGGCGGCTCGCGCTGTGGGCGCGGCGGCTGATGGGCGAGGCGCTGTCGCAGTCCCAGCGGGTGGTCGCGGAGCGCGACGCGCTGTCCACGATGCTCGTCGGCGGTGTCGCGGACGGCTTCGACCTCGCGGAGGTCGGACGGATGTTCTCCCGGATCACCGAGGCCCACACGAAGCGGATGGCGGCCCTGGGGCTGGCCGCGTAGTCGTGGCCGCTCGGTGATCGAGGGTCAGTCGTCGCTCGGTCGGCGGGGGCGGGCCCGTGGGCGGCCCCGGCGGCGGCTCAGGCCGTCGCCGAGTGCCGCCGCAGTCTTCCCGCGGGGCGCAGCAGCAGCGACAGCGAGGCGACGGAGACGACCGCCGCACCGATCAGGGACGGCAGGAAGCCGCCGGCGTCCAGCGCGGTGTGGGTGACGAAGGCCCCGAAGAGCGCGCCGGCCACACCGGTCGACAGCACCAGCGGGCGTGCCGGGAGCCGGTGCGGCAGCCGCAGGGCGTACGCCCACGCGAGGATCAGGCCGAGGATCGCGGAACTGAAGGCTTCCAAGAGCATGTAGTGGTTCCTCCCACCTCGCCGTCCTGCCCTAACGGTCGTAGCCCGTCTTACCCCTGACCTGCGGAATGCAATCCTCCTGTGAGCGAGCCATGTGGACTTCAGGGGGATTGCGCGCCCGGTGTGGACATGCGTGCGACGCCCGTGCGACATGCGTGCGACGCGCTGCGGCACCCACGCGAAAGGGCCCGTCGGGTGACACCCGACGGGCCCTTCTCGCTTGCTCTGGCTGCCTACAGCGCGCCGAAGCCGACCTTGCGCGGCGCCGGCTCGCCCAGTTCCACGTAGGCCAGGCGGTCGGCCGGGACCAGGACCTTGCGGCCGTGCTCGTCCACGAGGCTCAGCAGCTGCGACTTGCCGGCCAGTGCCTCGGCCACCACCCGCTCGACTTCCTCGGCACTCTGACCGCTCTCCAGAACGATCTCGCGCGGCGCGTGCTGCACGCCGATCTTGACCTCCACGGCTATGTCCCTCCGAACGGTCAGTGAAGTGCGCGGACGTCCGCGCCGTACCCAGCACACATTAGCCCGGTG
The DNA here is from genome assembly GCF_040298625.1 of Streptomyces sp. NPDC001532. Taxonomy (NCBI): domain Bacteria; kingdom Bacillati; phylum Actinomycetota; class Actinomycetes; order Kitasatosporales; family Streptomycetaceae; genus Streptomyces; species Streptomyces sp. NPDC001532. Next base: position 266,465 of record NZ_JBEPAL010000004.1, on the reverse strand, counting down.
AGGGGACCCGCACGCTCCGCCCGAGAACGCCAACAGCGAACAGCGGACGGGAACAAACGTGCCCCTGGGCCATGGGGTCAGTGGTGCTGCTGCTCGATCCCGTGCAACGGGAAGCCCGCGATGCCCCGCCAGGCGAGCGAGGCGAGCAACTGCACCGCCTGGTCGCGCGGCACGCTGCGGTCGCTGTGCAGCCAGGAACGGGCCACCACCTGGGCGAGTCCGCCCAGCCCCGAGGCGAGCAGCATCGACTCCGCGCGGGACAGCCCCGTGTCCTCGGCGATGACGTCGCAGATGGCCTCGGCGCAGTCGTTGGTGACCTTGTCGACCCGCTCGCGCACGGCGGGCTCGTTGGTCAGGTCCGACTCGAAGACCAGGCGGAAGGCCCCGCCGTCGTCCTCGACGTACGCGAAGTACGCGTCCATCGTCGCCCGTACGCGCTGCTTGTTGTCGGTCGTCGACGCCAGCGCGCTGCGCACGGACTGGATCAGCGACTCGCAGTGCTGGTCCAGCAGCGCGAGGTACAAATCGAGCTTGCCCGGGAAGTGCTGGTAGAGCACCGGCTTGCTGACGCCGGCGCGCTCGGCGATGTCGTCCATCGCGGCCGCGTGGTAGCCCTGTGCCACGAAGACTTCCTGAGCGGCGCCCAGCAGCTGGTTCCGTCGGGCACGGCGCGGCAGGCGCGTGCCTCGTGGGCGTGCTGCCTCTGTCTGCTCGATGGCTGTCACGCCGCCTCCCAAAATCGTCCACATGCGGTGTGCGCCGCGCCGCCATCGTACTTTTCGGTAACCGTGTCGTGCGCGGTGCGAGCGCAGAATTTCACGGACCGGACGGGGGCGAAAGCCGCGCATAAGGTTTCGAACAGAGGCGGACCGGGCAAAAATCGGCCCCGCTCCTGCTCAGCGGTGCCCCGTACCGGCCCGGCTCAGCGGTAGTCGTCCTCGTCGAGGGAGACCACGCGGGCCTGTTCGACGAGATCGGCCTCGTTGGCCAGATCGGGGTCGACCTCGGTCAGTGGATCGTCGCGGTCCGGTGTCACGTGCGCCTGCTGTTCGGCGGCGTCGACCTCCGGCGCCTCGACGTCGAACTCCTGCGCCTCGTCGCCGTCGCGGTCCGCGAACGTCTCGGGGTCGGTGGGGTCTACGGCCATGGTGGGCTCCCTTCCTACGAACGTCCCTGAGACAAGCAGGGGCCACACGCGGGTGCCCTCTTCCCGAGCCTAGGAGACACCCGAACCGGACGCTATGCGATCCGCGTCCGGATGGTGACGGGGTGCGCACCGACGCGCCCGTGCGCCTGTGATGGCGAACACACGAACCATGGCGTGATCGTCTCGTAACATTGCCGCATGTCTTCGACCGAGCCCGCCTTCGTGCCGACCGCCAACGTGCTCCCGAAGGTCGCGCCCGTGCGGGTCGCGGAGGGCGAACGGCTCAGGTCGATCCGGCTGCCCGGTATCACTCTCACAGTGCGCTCCCGGCCGCCCGCGCGGCAAGGGCTGCCGCCCGCGCTCTACGTCCACGGCCTCGGCGGTTCCTCGCAGAACTGGTCGGCGCTGATGCCGCTGCTCGACGACGTCGTCGACAGCGAGGCCGTCGATCTGCCGGGCTTCGGCGACTCGCCGCCGCCGGACGACGGCGACTACTCCGTCACCGGGCACGCGCGCGCGGTCATCCGGCATCTCGACGCCGCCGGACGCGGGCCCGTCCACCTCTTCGGCAACTCCCTGGGCGGCGCGGTCACCACCCGGGTGGCCGCGGTGCGGCCCGACCTCGTGCGGACCCTCACCCTCGTCTCGCCCGCGATGCCGGAGATCCGGGTCCAGCGCAGCGCCGTCCCCACGGGGCTGCTGGCGCTGCCGGGCGTGGCCGCGCTGTTCACCCGGATCACCAAGGGCTGGACCGCCGAGCAGCGGGTGCGCGGCGTCATGGCGCTCTGCTACGGCGACCCGGGGCGGGTGACGCCGGAGGGGTTCCGCAACGCGGTCGAGGAGATGGAGCGGCGGCTGCAGCTGCCGTACTTCTGGGACGCGATGGCGCGCTCGGCGCGCGGGATCGTGAACGCCTACACCCTGGGCGGTCAGCACGGGCTGTGGCGGCAGGCCGAACGGGTGCTCGCGCCGACACTCCTCATCTACGGCGGCCGGGACCAGCTCGTCGGCTTCCGCATGGCGCAGAGGGCGGCCCGCGCCTTCCGCGACTCCCGGCTGATCACGCTGCCGGACGCCGGGCACGTGGCGATGATGGAGTATCCCGAGACCGTGGCGAAGGCGTTCCGCGAACTGCTGGCGGAACAGCGCGACGCCGAGGCGGACGCCCGCGGCGATGCCCGGCGCCGAGACGACGGCTCCCTCGGCGACACGTCCTCCGGCGATACGCCGGGCGGCAGGTCCGGTGACACGTCCTCCCGTGTCGCTTCCTCCGGTGAGGCGGCCGAGTCCGCCGGTGCGGGGAGCTGAGACGCGACGTGGGACGTCACAGCCGCCGCGGCCCCTCACCGAAGGACGAGTCCGCGGGCGCTTTCGGACGGCGACGGGCCCAGGGCCCCGCACAGGGCGCGGATGCGCCGCGGCCCGACGGCACCCCTGCCCACGGTGTGCCGCGGTTCCCTGACGGGACGCCCGCGCACGGCACGCCGAGGATGTCCGACGGCACCCCCGCGCACGGCACGCCGCATGTCCGCGGCGGCCATCCCGAGCAGCGTGAATCCGGTGGTGGCTGGGGCGAGTCGAGGAGTCCGGCGGCCGGTGCCGCCGGGCCCGGGATATCGCGACCGCGGCCGGCGAGGCCCCGTCAGGACTATCTCGACGCCTTCGGCGCGGCCGACGACGTCTTCACCCCGCCGCCCGGCCGCGCCGCCGAGCCGTACCCCTCCGTCACCGACTGGGACGACACGGACGGTGCGGGCTCGGGCGACGTCCCGCCGCCGAGCGACGAGGCCGTGCCCCCGAAGCGCGGCAAGGGCCGGGCGTTCACCGGTGTCGCCGCCGCCGCGGTGACCACCGTGCTGGCCGTCGTGGTCGCCGGCCAGGTCGCCGACGGGCGGGAGGACGGCGGCGTGCGCTCGCAGGCCGCCGCCGACAAGGGGCGTGACACACGTGACTCCGCCTCGCGCGGCGAGGGGCGGCCGACGCCGTCCGGGTCGCCGAGCGCGGTGGTGCCGCTGACGTACGACCAGAAGATGGGCCTGAAGTACCCGTTGAGCCCGTCGCTCGACGGGGCCGGGAAGTTCGACGCCGTCCCGGGCATCGACAAGGCGCCGGGACAGGGCGAGAAGTACACCTACCGGGTGGACGTGGAGCAAGGGCTCGGGCTGGACGGCGCGCTGTTCGCGCAGGCCGTGCAGCAGACCTTGAACGACGACCGCAGCTGGGCGCACAACGGCGGCCGTACCTTCGAACGCATCCACTCCGGCGAGCCCGACTTCGTGATCACCCTCGCCAGCCCCGGTACGACGGCCGAGTGGTGTGCCAAGTCCGGTCTGGACACCACGGTCGACAACGTCTCCTGCGACTCCGCGTCCACCGAGCGCGTGATGATCAACGCCTACCGATGGGCACAGGGCTCGCCGACCTACGGCGAGCAGATCCACGCCTACCGCCAGATGCTGATCAACCACGAGATCGGCCACCGGCTCGGCTACTCGCACGTGACCTGCGACAAGGACGGCGACCTCGCGCCGGTCATGCAGCAGCAGACCAAGTTCCTGGAGTACGAGGGAATCCGCTGCAAGCCCAACCCCTGGCCCTATCCCGCCAGTTGAGAGGAAGGTTTCCGCACCCTGGTGGCACCGCGTTGACATGCGCGCAGAGTTCGTACATATTTTTGACCATGTCGTCCCGTCACGCCTCCGTTCGCGCCGCCATCGAGCTGGCGCTCATCGGCGTGACCGCGCTCTGCGTGGCCGACATCCACTGTCGCTGACGCCGCCCCAGGGCGCGCGCGTCGCGAATCCCGCTTCTCCGCAGATCCGTTCTCATCGTTCCGTCCTCCGGTTGCCCGTGCTCCGGCCCGTGACGGCTGCTGACGACCCGATCCCCGGTACACCCCGGTACTTCCCGACGATCTGACGCCCAGGGCTGCCGTCTGTGCGGCGCTGTCTCACTCCTTGTCATTTCGTCTCACCTTTCGAGAGGTCGTCTCCGATGCGTCATCCGTCCCTCAGAGCGCGCCGCGTGGCCGCGGCATCCGTCAGCCTGGTCCTGGCCGCGGGCGCCGCCGCCTGCGGCCCCGAGGACAGCGGGGCCAAGGAGTCGGCAGGCGACTCCGCACCGCACAAGGGCGGCACCCTCACGGTCCTGAACGCCAACCCGCAGGAGGACTTCGACCCGGCCCGCCTCTACACCTCCGGCGGCGGCAACGTCCCCTCCCTCGTCTTCCGTACGCTCACCACCCGCAACCGCGAGGACGGGGCGAAGGGCGCCGAGGTCGTCCCCGACCTCGCCACCGACACCGGACGCCCCTCCAAGGACGCGACCGTGTGGACGTACACGCTGAAGGAAGGGCTGAAGTACGAGGACGGCACCCCGATCACCTCGGCCGACGTCAAGTACGGCATCGAGCGCTCCTTCGCCGCCGAACTCTCCGGCGGTGCGCCCTACCTGCGGGACTGGCTGATCGGCGGCGCGGACTACGCGGGGCCGTACAAGGACAAGGGCGGGCTGGACTCGATCGAGACACCGGACGACCGGACGATCGTCTTCCATCTCAACAAGCCCGAGGGCGAGTTCCCCTACCTCGCGACCCAGACGCAGTTCGCGCCGGTCCCCAAGGACAAGGACACCGGGACCAAGTACGAGGAGCACCCGGTCTCGTCCGGGCCCTACAAGGTCGTGAAGAACGAGAACGACGGCGAACGGCTGATCCTGGAGCGCAACCCGCACTGGTCGGCCGCCACCGACGCCGAGCGCAAGGCGTACCCGGACAAGATCGACGTACGGTCCGGGCTCGACTCCGCCGTGATCAACCAGCGGCTGTCCGCGTCCCAGGGAGCGGACGCCGCGGCCGTCACCACGGACACCAACCTCGGCCCGGCCGAACTCGCCAAGGTGACCGGTGACAAGGAGCTCGCCTCCCGCGTCGGAACCGGGCACTTCGGCTACACCAACTACATCGCCTTCAACCCGAAGGTGAAGCCGTTCGACGACCCCAAGGTGCGGCAGGCGATCGCGTACGCCGTCGACCGCTCGTCGGTGATCAACGCGGCGGGCGGCTCCGCGCTGGCCGAGCCCGCGACCACCTTCCTGCCCGACCAGAAGTCCTTCGGCTACACGCCCTACGACCACTTCCCGGCCGGTGACTCCGGCAACGCGGCCAAGGCGAAGGAACTGCTGAAGGAGGCCGGCCACGCCGACGGGCTCACCGTCACGCTGACCCACTCCAACGCCAGGGACTTCGAGACCAGCCCGGAGATAGCGACCGCGATCCAGGACGCGCTGAAGAAGGCGGGCATCACCGTCGAGCTGAAGGGCCTGGAGGAGAACGAGTACTCCGACACCACCCACGACGCGAAGACCGAGCCCGGCTTCTTCCTCGCCCACTGGGGTGCCGACTGGCCCTCCGGCGGCCCCTTCCTCGCCCCGATCTTCGACGGGCGGCAGATCGTCGAGGACGGCGCCAACTTCAACACCGGCTTCCTCGACGACAAGTCGGTCAACGCCGAGATCGACGCGATCAACAAGCTGACCGACCTCGACGAGGCCGCAAGGCGGTGGGGCGCGCTGGACGCGAAGATCGGCGAGCGGGCGCTCACCGTGCCGCTGTTCCACCCGGTCTACAAGCGGCTGTACGGCAAGGACGTCAAGAACATCGTGATCAGCGACTGGACCGGCGTGCTGGACATCTCGCAGGTCGCGGTCAAGTGACGTCATGAGCGAGGCACTTGTCGCCACCCAGGTCCCCGGGGCGGACACCACCGCCCCGGGGCCCTCGGGGGCCCGTCAGTTCTGGCGGCGGCTGCGGACACAGCGCGCCGCCCTCGTCGCCGCGGGCGTCGTCGCCCTCCTCGTCCTGGTCGCCCTCGCCGCACCGCTGCTCACCGCGATCGAGGGCCAGGACCCCACCACCTACCACCCCACGCTCGTCGACTCCGCGCGCGGCGGTGTGCCGATCGGCTCCTTCGGCGGCATCAGCGGCGACCACTGGCTGGGCGTCGAACCGCAGACCGGACGCGATCTGTTCGCTCGTCTCGTGCACGGCGCCCGGGTCTCGCTGGGCGTGGCGCTGGCCGCGACCGTCGTCCAGATCACGATCGGTGTCGTCGTCGGCGTCGCGGCCGCGCTCGGCAGCCGCTGGGTCGACCAGCTGCTGAGCCGCGTCACGGACGTCATCGTCGCCATGCCGCTGATGATCATGGCGTTGGCGCTGCTCGCCATCGTGCCGTCGAGCTTTCCCCGGCCGGTGCTGGTCGCCCTCGTCATCGGTCTGATCGCCTGGGGCAACATCGCCAAGATCGTGCGGGCCCACACCCTCACCCTCAAGCAGCTCGACCACGTCGCCGCGGCCCGGCTCAGCGGCTGGGGGACCTGGCCGATCGCCCGCCGCGAACTGCTCCCCGGCATCGCCGCACCCGTCATCACCTACGCCGCGCTGCTCGTCCCCGCCAACATCGGCATCGAGGCCGCCCTGTCCTTCCTCGGCGTCGGAGTGCAGCCGCCGACCCCGTCCTGGGGACAGATGCTCACCTCCGCCGACGTCTGGTACCAGGCGGCCCCGCAGTACCTGCTGCTGCCCGCCGGCGCGCTCTTCGTGACCGTGCTGGCCCTGACCGTCCTCGGCGACGGCGTGCGCACGGCCCTCGACCCACGCGCGGCCTCACGGCTGCGGGTGGGGACGAAGCGGGCCGGGACGGCCGGGAAGGAGGGCGTCGCATGACCGGCTTCGCCGGCTTCGCGCTGCGCCGCACGCTCGGCGCCGTGCTCACCCTGCTCGCCATCTCCGTGATCGTCTACGTCGTCTTCTACGTCACCCCCGGCGACGTCGCCCAGATCACCTGCGGCCCGCGCTGCTCACCCGCCCAGGTCCAGCAGGTCGCCACTCAACTCCACCTGGACGACCCGCTGTACGAGCGGTATTGGCACTTCCTGCAAGGACTCGTCGCCGGCCAGGACTACTCCACCGGCGCCTCGGTCCAGCACTGCCCGGCGCCCTGCCTCGGGCTGTCGTACCAGAGCGACCAGCAGGTCACCGAGCTGATCCTGGCGAAGCTCCCGGTCAGCCTCTCGCTGGTGCTCGGCGCGATGGTGCTGTGGCTGGTCCTCGGCGTCGGCACCGGGGTGCTCTCCGCGTGGCGGCGCGGCCGGCTGTCCGAGCGGATCCTCACCGCCCTCACTCTCGTCGGCACCGCCACGCCCGTCTTCGTCATCGGGCTGGTCCTGATGATCGTCGTTTGCGGCGAGCTGCGCCTGCTGCCGTTCCCGCAGTACGTGAACCTCACCGACGACCCCGAGCAGTGGGCCTGGAACCTGCTGCTGCCGTGGATCTCGCTGGCCCTGATCGAGGCCGCCGCGTTCGCCCGGCTGACCCGGGCGTCGATGCTGGAGACGCTGGCCGAGGACCACATCCGTACCTTCCGGGCGTACGGCGTCGGCGAGCGGTCGGTCGTCGGACGGCACGCGCTGCGCGGGGCGTTCGCGCCGGTCATCGCGCTCAACGCCAACAACGTCGGCTCGGCGGTCGGCGGCGCCGTGCTCACCGAGACGCTGTTCGGCCTGCCCGGCATCGGACAGGAACTCGTGCACGCGGTCAATGTGGTCGATCTGCCGGTCGTGGTCGGCATGGTCCTGGTCATCGGCTTCTTCGTGGTCGTCGCCAACGCCGTCGCGGACGTGCTCTACGCGGTGGCCGATCGAAGGGTGGTGCTGACGTGAGTGTCGAAGGTGTCGAGGGTGTCGAAGGTGTCGAGGATCTCGGAGATCGCGACGTGCTTGGCGGCGACCGTGGCCATGGCGGCGCCAGCGGCGACGGTGGGTATGGCGGCGCCAGCGGTGACGGCGGCGATGGCGGCGACGGCGGTGGTCTGGTCGTGGTGGACGGGCTGTCCGTGCGGTTCGGCGAGGTGCGGGCCGTCGACGGTCTGTCGTTCCGGCTGGCGCCGGGCGGCGCCCTGGCCCTGGTCGGCGAGTCCGGCTCGGGCAAGTCGACCGTCGCCTCCGCGCTGCTGGGACTGCACCGCGGAACGGGAGCGCGGGTGACCGGCTCCGTGCACGTCACCGGCGTCGACGTCGCGGCGGCGTCCGACGAGGAGCTGCGGCGGCTGCGCGGGGCGCGTGCCGCGATGGTCTTCCAGGACCCGCTGTCGTCGCTGGACCCGTACTTCGCGATCGGCGACCAGATCGCCGAGGTGTACCGCGTGCACACTCGGGCGTCCCGGCGAGCGGCACGCGCGCGTGCGGTGGCGGTGCTCGACCGGGTGGGCATCCCGGACGCCGCCCGGCGGTCCCGCTCCCGCCCGCACGAGTTCAGCGGCGGGATGCGCCAGCGCGCCCTGATCGCCATGGCGCTGGCCTGCGAGCCGCGGCTGCTGATCGCCGACGAGCCCACCACCGCGCTCGACGTCACCGTCCAGGCCCAGATCCTCGACCTGCTGCACACCTTGCGGCAGGAGACCGGGATGGGGCTGCTGCTCGTCACGCATGACGTGGGCGTGGCGGCGGAGAGCGTCGACGAGGTGCTGGTGATGCGGCACGGGCGGGCCGTGGAGCAGGGTCCCACCGCGGCGGTGCTGGGTGCGCCGGAGCAGGCGTACACCCGGGAACTGCTGGCGGCGGTGCCTCGGGTGGACGGCGTGAGGGCCGTCGCCGGAAGGGCCGTCGCCGGGGTGGGAGTCGCCGGGGTGGGAGTCGCCGTCGTGGTGCCGGATGGGGGTGACGGGTCCGGAGGCGGGTCCGGTGGGGAGCCCGGAGTTGAGGCCGCCGAGGCGGGTTTCGGTGAGGCAGTGATCGGCCTCGGTGAGTCCGGTGAGTCCGGTGGGTCTGGTGAGTCTGGTGAGTTCGGTGAGGCCGGTGAGGCCAGTGAAGCCGGGCAGCCTCCGGCTCGCGATGACGTCGTGCTCGCGGCCGTCGGGCTGCGGCGGGAGTTCGGGCGGGGGAAGCGGGCGTTCACCGCGGTGGACGATGTGTCGCTGACCGTCCGCCGGGGCGAGACCCTGGGCATCGTCGGGGAGAGCGGCAGCGGCAAGACGACCCTCGGGCGGATGCTGGTCGGTCTGCTGGAGCCGACGGCCGGCGCGGTCCGGCCCGGCGGGGGAGTGCGGCCCGAGGTGCAGATGGTCTTCCAGGACCCGGTCTCCTCCCTCAACCCCCGCCGGAGCGTGGGCGAGTCCATCGCCGACCCGCTCCGCGCGCGCGGCGAACGCGACGAGGGGCGCATCCGGGGGCGCGTACGGGAACTGCTGGAGCGCGTGGGGCTCGAAGGGGCGCACTACGACCGCTACCCGCACGAGTTCAGCGGCGGTCAGCGCCAGCGCGTGGGCATCGCGCGGGCGCTCGCGGCCGACCCGCGCGTGATCGTCTGCGACGAACCGGTCTCCGCGCTCGACGTCACCACCCAGGCCCAGGTCGTCGCCCTGCTCGGCGCGTTGCAGCGCGAGCTCGGACTCGCCCTGGTCTTCATCGCCCACGACCTGGCCGTCGTACGCCAGGTCAGCGACCGGGTCGCGGTGATGAGACGGGGCCGTATCGTCGAGACGGGCCCGGCCGACGCCATCTACGAGTCGCCGCAGGACCCGTACACCCGGCAGCTCCTGGCCGCCGTCCCCTCCCTCGACTCCCTCGATCCGGAGACCGCCGCCCGCCGCCGCGCGGCCCGCCGGGAACCTGAGGTACTCGTGTGACGATCCGTGCGCACATGATCTCTTAGCGCGACGGAACGCGGACCGTACGGGAAAGTTACGACCGTTCACCCCTTCTGGTGGCGCGACGGACAACCGTCCGTCGCGCCACCGGCTTGTCCGCATACGTTCGTCCCGCTGCGAGCCGCCGGGCAACGGTGGCTCCCCATACGGGAGATCGGGGGTGCACTTGTGCGCATCGGACTGCTGACGGAGGGTGGCTATCCGTATGTGAGCGGTGACGCCAGGCTCTGGTGCGACCGGCTCGTGCGCGGGCTCGGGCAGCACGAGTTCGACGTCTACGCGCTCAGCCGCAGCGAGCGCCAGGAGGACGAGGGCTGGATCCCGCTTCCGCCGCAGGTCAACAGGGTGCGTACGGCACCGCTGTGGACGGCCGACGACGACGGGGCCGGGCACGGGCGGCGCGCGCGCCGGCGGTTCGCGGAGGCCTATGGGGAGCTTGCCGGCGCGTTGTGCGCCGGGTCGCCTCAGGAGGCGTCCACCGCTGAGGCGGACCGTTTCGCCAACGCTCTGTACGGGCTCGCCGAGCTGGCCCGCGACGAGGGCGGGCTGGTGGGCGCGCTTCGTTCCGAGGCCGCCGTGCGCACGCTGGAGCGCGCCTGTCGCGCGCCCGGCGCACTGCGGGCGGCGCGTGAGGCGCGCGTACCGGATCTGCTCTCCGTCGCCGCGCACCTCGAACGCGCCCTGCGCCCGCTCTCGCTCGACTGGTACGAGGACGACGGACTCGGCTCGGTCGACCTCTGCCACGCGGCGTCCGGTGGCGCGGCCGCCCTGCCCGGACTGCTCGCCCGGCACTTCCACGACGTACCCCTGCTGGTCACCGAGTACGGCGTACGGCTGCGCACCCACTACCTGGCCGCCACCGACGCACCGCCCGCCGTGCGTGCCCTGGTCGCCGCCTTCCACGGTCGGCTCGCCGCCGAGACGTACCGGCGGGCCGAGCGCATCACCCCCGGCAACGCGCACGCCCGCCGCTGGCAGGAACGCTGCGGCGCCGACCGCGCCAAACTGCGCACCGTCTACCCCGGCATGGACGCCGCCCCGTTCGCGGAGGTCGGCGAGTCACCGGAGGGCGCCGACCCCGACACCCTGGTCTGGGTCGGCCGGATCGAACCGGCGAAGGACCTGGTCTCGCTGCTGCACGCCTTCGCGGAGATCCGCAAGGAGGAGCCGAAGACCCGGCTGCGGATCATCGGCGCCCCCACCGGCCCCGAGGGCGCGGCCTATCTCGCCCACTGCCGCGCGCTCGCCGCCCAGCTCTTCCCCGACGAGGCCGAGGGCCCGCACGCCGTCGGCGACAACCCGGTCTCCTTCGAGGAGATAGGCGGGCCCGAGGCGCCGACACCCGCCGAGGCGTACGCGTCCGGTGCGGTGACCGTGCTGTCCAGCGTCGTCGAGGGCTTTCCGCTCAGCCTCGTCGAGGCCATGTTCTGCGCCCGGGCGACGGTGTCCACCGACGTCGGCGCGGTGGTGGAGGCCATCGGCGGGACGGGACTGGTGGTGCCGCCGCGCAATCCGCGGGCGCTCGCGGAGGCGTGCGTCGCGTTGCTGCGCGACCCCGAGCGCCGTGCGCGCCTGGGGGCCGCGGCGCGCGCCCGCGCACTCGAACTCTTCACCGTGGAGCAGAACGTCCAGGCATTTCACGGCATTTACCTGGAGATCGTCGCCCAGTGCCCGGTCCGCCGGGTCGTGCTCGACGACGCCGGCGAGCCGCTGCCGTTCGGTGTACCCGCCGAGGCGCGTGTCCCCGGGCGCTGGACGGACCCGGCGGCGCGGGCGCTGAGCCGAGGGCCGGGGTGGGCGACCGCGCCCTCGGGTCCGGGGCCTGGGTCGGGTCCGGTGCGGGGGCCGGATCCGACGCCGGGTTCGGGTTCAGGGGTTCCCGGGGCCGTGGGATGCGCCGGGTCCGCCGAGTTCGTCGGAGAGAGAGCGCGATGAGTGACCTCGACCGCCGGGACGGCCTGAGCAGTGTGCCCGGTGCGAATGGTGTGACCGGTGTGGCCAGTGCGCACGGTGGAGATCCTGTGGCCGGTGTGGCCAGTGTGACTGGCGTGGCGCCGGATGTGACCGGTGTGACCGGTGTGACCGGCGTGGCGGGTGGGGACGAGCTGGACGGGTTGGACGGCTTGGACTTTCCGGGTACGCCGGGAAGCCCCGGAGCCTGGGACGCGCGGTCGGAGCGGCTGCTCGCGCGGGAGCGGGCTGCGTCCGGCGCCGAGGCGGTCGCAGCGTCGGTCGCGGAATCGGTCGCAGAGTCGGTCGCCGAGTCGGTCGCGGAGGCCCCTCCGGCGACCTCGCGGCGCGAGCCCGCCGCCCCCACCGCCCCCCGACGCGGCGCCGCGGACCCCGTGAAGGCGCTGATGCACCGCCACCGCGAGCTGTGCGAACGCGCCGTCGACCCGCTGGAGATCGCCGCCGGACTGGAGGCGCACGGCCTCACCGACCGGACCGCCGCCCGCTTCCGCCACCGGGACGTCTTCTCCCTCGCCGAGGAGATGTACGCCCGCGTGCCCCGCGACAGCGGCACCTCCCCGGGCCCCACGCCCGCCACGGCCCCCCGGCTCCGCGCGGACTGGATCGTCCGCTGCCTGCTGCCCGGCGCCGTGTGCGCGGCGACCCTCACCGGGCTGCGCCTGACCGACGGCCAGACCCGCCTCGGCGTGGCCGCGGCCGGCCTCCTCGCCCTGGTCCTCGCCGTCCGCGCCACCCTGTCCCGAGGCCCGCTCGCCGCCCACCGCCCCGGCCCCGCGCACCCGCCCGCCGCCACCGGCGTCCGCACCTGGACCTGCTGGCTCCTCGCCTACGCCGCCCTCGGCGACGGTCTGCTGAACGCCGCCGCCGACGGAGGCCCCGACACCCTGCCGACCGGCACCGCCGACACCGTCTGGCCCGTCGACACGGCCGTCCTCCTGGCCCTCATGCTCTCCAGCGCCCCCGCCGCCTGGTGCGCCCATCTCTTCGCGGCCGGCGTCCGCGGCAAGCTGACCGCCAGCCGCGGCCTGGAGGACTTCGCCGCCGCCGTACGACCGCTGCTGCTCGGCGTGTTCGCCCTGTACCTGGCGGCCCTCGCCGCCCTGCACGCCCTCTCGGCCGCCGCCCTCGACGAGCCCGCCGCCCACGCCCGCACCCTCACCCTGGGCGCGCTGCTGCTGCTCGCACGCCTCCTCGCCACGCACGGCTTCACCCACGCCCCGGCGCTGGTGCTCGGCGCGGCGGCGACGGCCGAAGCCACGGCACTCGCCGCGCTCTTCGCCGCCCGGCTCCCGGGCTGCGGATTCCTCGAAGCCCCCGTCCAGGCCGTCATGGACGTCCAGGGACCCGGCGGCGTCCCCGTCCTCGCCTGCGGAGCCGGTGCACTGACCCTGCTGATCCACGCCGGCCGCACCCTCACCCGCGCATCCGCCCACGCCCGAAGGGACGCCCGATGTTGACCGCCCCGCGCCCGGCGCACCCCCGGCCCGGCGGGCGCGCCACCCCCGTGAACCATCCGACCGCCGCAGGCGCCCGGCCAGGCCGCCGGAGGCATCCGCACCACCCCCGCGAAGGAGAAGACCAGATGACCACCTCCCGACCCGGAACCCCCGGAGCACACGGAGCGCACGGAGCCACCGGCGCCCGTGTCGTTCCCTCCGGAACGCACACCCCGGGAGCCGCCCGATGAGGGTCCTGCTGATCGGAGCCAACGGCTACATCGGCCGCTTCGTCGCCGACCGCCTGCTCGCCGACCCGGCCGTCCAGCTCACCGCCCTCGGCCGCGGCGACGACGCCGACGTCCGGTTCGACCTGGCGTCCGGCAGCCCCGGCGCGCTCACCCGCTTCCTCGACGCGGTCCACCCCGGCGTCGTCATCAACTGCGCCGGCGCCACCCGAGGCGGCGCGCGCGAACTCACCCGGCACAACACCGTCGCCGTCGCCACCGTCTGCGAGGCCCTGCGGCGCAGCGGCTGCGGCGCCCGCCTGGTGCAGATCGGCTGCTCCGCTGAGTACGGGCCCAGCCAGCCCGGCTCCTCCACGGCCGAGGACGCCGTCCCGCGCCCCGGCGGCCCCTACGGCGTCAGCAAGCTCGCCGCCACCGAACTCGTCCTCGGCTCCGGCCTGGACGCGGTCGTGCTGCGGGTCTTCTCCCCGGCCGGCCCCGGCACCCCCGCCGGCTCCCCGCTCGGCCGGCTCGCCGAGGCGATGCGCCGCGCCATGCAGACCGGCGACGGCGAGCTGAAACTCGGCGGCCTCGGCGTCCAGCGCGACTTCGTCGACGTCCGCGACGTGGCCCGCGCGGTGCACGCCGCCTCGCTCTCTGCCGCCCAGGGCGTCATCAACATCGGCTCCGGCCGTGCCGTACGGCTACGGGACGCCGCCGCGATGCTCGCCCGCGTGGCCGGCTACGGCGGCGCCCTGCACGAACTCGACGGCCCGCCCGGCCCGCTCCGCCCCACCATCGGCCACCCGCGCGCCGAAGCCCTCGTCCACCACCGCGGCGAAGCCCTCCACCGCGCGGACGGCCTCCACCGCCCGGACCGCGCAGACCTCGGCCACCACCGCACCGACTCCGACCACCCGCCGCACACGGCACCGGTCGCCTACCCGTACCCGGACGGCTGCGGCAGCTGGCAGCAGGCCGACGTCCGCACCGCCCGCGACCGGCTCGGCTGGCGGCCCCGGATCAACCTCGAAGAATCCCTCGCCGACATCTGGATGGAGGCGGCATGCCGCATCTGACCAGCGCGAGAGCGACCGCCGCGGAAACCGGTGTCCGCGCCGGCTTAGGCGTCCCCGGCCTCGCGCACCCGCTGCTCGCCCCCACCGAATGGGCCGAGCTGACCCGCCCCGGCCGGCCCCTGCACTGGGTCGTCCTCAACGTCGCCCAGGGCCCCGGCACCCGCCCCGACCCGCACTGCCTCGAAGCCGCCGGCCGACTGCGCAACGCGGGCGTCCGCGTCCTCGGCCACCTGGACACCGCCTACGGCGCCCGCGCTACCGGCGATGTGATCTCCGACGCACACCGGTACCTCGACTGGTACCAGGTCGACGGCTTCCTGCTGGACCGCTGCCCGTCCGACCGCGTCTCGCTCCCCGAGACCCGCCGGACGGTCACCACACTCCGCTCCCTGCGCGACGACGCCCACATCGTCCTCGGCCACGGCACCCATCCCCACCCCGGCTACGCCGAGTACGCCGACCAGCTGGTGACCTTCTCCGGGCCCTGGAGCGACTACCGCTGGTCCCAGGTGGCGGAGTGGACGGCCGACCATCCGCCCGAGCGGTTCTGCCACCTCGTGCACGGAGTCCCCCGGGGCCACCTCGACGAGGCACTGCGCATCGCCCGCTGGCAGGGCGCCGCCACCATCTGGTTCACCGATCGCACGGACCGCGGCGGACGCGTCGGTCCCTGGGAGACCATGCCCGGCTACTGGGACGAAATCGTCTCGCAGATCGGAACAGGTGTCTCGGAATGAAAAAGGCCGTGGCAGTGTTACGGGGAGAACCACCGTACTTATTGACCGACCAACGGAGTCCCCGTGTCGCTGCCACCCCTGGTTGAGCCAGCCTCTGAGCTCACCGTAGACGAGGTCCGCAGGTACTCCCGCCACCTGATCATCCCCGATGTCGGGATGGACGGGCAGAAGCGGCTGAAGAACGCCAAGGTGCTCTGTGTGGGCGCCGGCGGCCTGGGCTCGCCGGCGTTGATGTACCTGGCCGCCGCGGGCGTGGGCACGCTCGGCATCGTGGAGTTCGACGAGGTCGACGAGTCGAACCTGCAGCGCCAGATCATCCACAGCCAGGCCGACATCGGCCGCTCCAAGGCCGAGTCCGCGCGCGACTCCGTCCTCGGCATCAACCCGTACGTGAACGTGGTCCTTCACGAGGAGCGGCTCGAGGCCGACAACGTGATGGACATCTTCAGCCAGTACGACCTGATCGTCGACGGCACGGACAACTTCGCCACCCGCTACCTGGTGAACGACGCCTGCGTGCTGCTGAACAAGCCGTACGTCTGGGGCTCCATCTACCGCTTCGACGGCCAGGCCTCCGTGTTCTGGTCCGAGCACGGCCCCTGCTACCGCTGCCTCTACCCGGAGCCCCCGCCCCCCGGCATGGTCCCCTCCTGCGCCGAGGGCGGCGTGCTCGGCGTGCTGTGCGCGTCCATCGGCTCCATCCAGGTCAACGAGGCCATCAAGCTCCTCGCCGGCATCGGTGAGCCGCTCGTCGGCCGCCTGATGATCTACGACGCCCTGGAGATGCAGTACCGCCAGGTCAAGGTCCGCAAGGACCCCAACTGCGCGGTCTGCGGCGAGAACCCGACCGTCACCGAGCTCATCGACTACGAGGCCTTCTGCGGCGTCGTCTCCGAGGAGGCCCAGGCGGCGGCCGCCGACTCGACGATCACTCCCAAGCAGCTCAAGGAGTGGATCGACGACGGCGAGAACATCGAGATCATCGACGTCCGCGAGATCAACGAGTACGAGATCGTCTCGATCCCCGGCGCCCGGCTGATCCCGAAGAACGAGTTCCTCATGGGCGCCGCCCTGGAGACCCTGCCGCAGGACAAGAAGATCGTCCTGCACTGCAAGACGGGCGTCCGCAGCGCCGAGGTCCTCGCGGTCCTCAAGTCGGCCGGCTTCGCCGACGCCGTCCACGTCGGCGGCGGCGTCATCGGCTGGGTCAACCAGATCGAACCGCACAAGCCGGTCTACTGATCCCACCCCGCTTCCCTCCACGGGGGCTCCGCGCACCGACGGTGTGCGGGGCCCCCGTCGGCGTTCAGGAGCAGGTCTTGCCGTCCTTCGGGGGTGTGCCGTTCAGGAGGTAGGTGTTCACCGTGGAGTCGACGCATGAGCTGCCGCTGCCGTAGGCGCCGTGGCCCTCGCCGTTCCAGGTGAGGACCACGCCCACGTCCTTGCCGAGCTCGTCGGCCATCCTGCGGGCGCCCTCCACGGGGGTGGCCGGGTCGCCGGTGTTGCCGACGGTGAGGATCGGCGGGGCGCCCGGGGCGCTCACCTCCGGGGTGTCGTGCTGACCGGGGACCGGCCACTCGTGGCACCAGCCCGCGGTGTCCCAGCCCAGGAACGCGCCGAAGACCGGCGAGATCCTCTCGAACTCGGGCAGCAGCGCCTTCGTCTGCGCGGGCGTCGGGCGCTGGCGGTCGTCCAGGCACGATATGACGCGCTGTGAGTGGGTCGTGGTGCCGTACCGCCCCGACGCGTCGCGCTCGTTGTAGCCGTCGGCGAGGGCCAACAGCTCCGACCCGTCGCCCTCCTCGGCGGCCTCCAGGGCGCTGGTCAGGCTCGGCCAGCCGGCCTTGCTGTACAGCGGCAGCACGATCCCGGTCACGGCGAGCGTCTGGGTGAGTTCGCGGCCGGAGGAGGACGTCGGCAGCGGTTCCGCGTCGATCCGGTCCAGCAGGTCCGCGATCTCGCGGGTGCCCTGCTCCGGGTCCTGGCCCGTGGACTCCAGGTAGTCCTCGAGCGCGCGCTGGAAGCCCAGCGTCTGGTTCTTGGCGTGCCCCACGGTGTCGGCGCTCGGGTCGACGACCGCGTCCAGCACCATCCGCCCGACCTTCTCCGGGAACAGGTGGGCGTAGACACCGCCGAGTTCGGTGCCGTAGGAGATGCCGAAGTAGTGCATCTTCTCGTCGCCGAGGACCTGGCGCATCAGGTCCATGTCGCGCGCGGTGTCGGTGGTCGAGACATGCGCCATCAGCTTCCCGGCGGCCTTCTGGCAGCCCTTGCCGAAGTCGGCGGCGTCGTCGAGGTACGCCTTCTCCTCGGCCGGGGTGTCCGGGGTGGCGTCCACCTTCTCCTCGGCGGCCTGGATGTCCTCGTCCTCGCGGCAGCGCACGCCCTCGCTGGCGGCGACTCCGCGCGGGTCGAAGCTCACCAGGTCGTACCGCTCGTGCAGCGCCGAGACGGTGGAGGCGTACGACGGCATCATCGACACCCCCGAGCCGCCGGGGCCGCCGAAGTTGAACAGGAGCGAGCCGATGCGGTCGTCGCCGGTGGCCTCGGCGCGGATCAGCGCGACGCCTATCGTCTCGCCCTCGGGCTTCGACCAGTCCAGCGGCACCTTCAGCGTCGCGCACCGCCACTCGTCGCCGGGTGCCGGGCCGTCCGCGGTCGCCTCGCAGTCGCCCCAGTCGAGCTTCTGCCCGGTCAGCGAGGAACCCGAAGGACCGGAGGAGTTCTCCGTCTTGTCGTCGGAGCTGCCGTCCCCCGGTGAGTCGCAGGCCGACACCAGCAGCGCGGCGGCGGCACCCAGCGCCGCCCACCGTACGAATCGAGCCATGGACAGATCCCCCCTCGCAGGCCTCCGCATCTCGCCTGCGGAATGGCTGTCCCGCCATGGTAGGCGGAAGCCGGCGAGCCCGTCCGAGCCTGTGGACAACCCCGTGATCTGCGAGTTCGCCGTGCCTCGCGAGACGACCCCTAGCCGCAGACGGTGCCGGCGGCCGGCACCTTCCCGTTCAGCAGATAGCCGTCCACCGCGTCGCGGACGCACTTGTTCTCGCTGTCGTACGCGCCGTGCCCCTGCCCCTTGTACGTCAGCTCCACACCGACATCGCCGCCCAGTGCCCGCACCATCTTCCGGGCGCCCTCGTACGGCGTCGCCGGGTCACCGGTGTTGCCGACGACGAGGATCGGCGCCGCACCCGGCGCCGCCACGTCGGGATGGTCGACGGCGCCCGACACCGCCCAGTCGGTGCAGCTGACCATGCCCCAGGCGAGGTAGTCCCCGAACAGCGGCGAGGCGGCCCGGAACTCGGGCAGCTTCCGCTCGACGTACTCAGGGGTGTAGCGCGGCTTGTCGTCGGCGCAGTTGATGGAGACGTTGGCCGCGACGAGATTGCTGTACTCGCCGTTGGCGTTGCGCCCGTTCAGGGAGTCGGACAGCAGCATCAGGATCTGTCCGTCCCCGTCGTACGCCTGCTCCAGGCCCTCGGTCAGGTACTCCCAGAACTCCTGCGAGTACAGCGCCTGCGCGATGCCGCTGGTCGCGGCGGTCTCGGTCAGCCGGCGCGGGAAGACGCCGTCGATGGGGTCGCTGTCGAGGTCCTTCAGCAGCCGGGCGATACGGTCCTTGACGTCCTGGGCGGTGTCCCCGATCGGGCACTCCTCCGCCTTGGACACACAGTCCTCGGCGAAGTTGTCGAGCGCCAGCTGGAACCCTTTGGCCTGGCCGAGCGCGCCCTGCTCCGGGCTCTGCGTCGGGTCGACGACGGCGTCGAAGACGGCCCGGCCCACCTTCTTCGGGAACAGGTGGGCGTAGACGCCGCCGAGTTCGGTGCCGTAGGAGATGCCGAAGTAGTGCAGTACGTCGTCGCCGAGGACCTGGCGCATCAGGTCCATGTCGCGGGCCGCGTCCGTGGTGAGGACGTGCGGCAGCATCTTCTCGGAGTTTCGCTCGCAGGCCGCGTTGAAGCCCTCCACGTTCTCCACCAGCTCCGCGCGCTCGGCCGCGTCGTCGGGTGTCGCGTCCTGCTGGAAGTACGCGTCGAGCTGCTGGTCGTTCTCGCACAGGACGGGAGCGCTGCGGCCGACCCCGCGCGGGTCGAAGCTCACCAGGTCGTAGCGGGTGCGCAGGGTCTCGTAGTCGCCGCCGAAGGCGGGCAGCGTGGTGACGCCCGAGCCGCCGGGGCCGCCGAAGTTGAAGATCAGGGAGCCGATGCGGCGGCTCGCGGCGCCGCTCGTCGTCGCCCGGATCAGCGCCAGTCCGATCGTCTCGCCCTCGGGGTCGTCCCAGTCGCGCGGCACCTTCATGGTGGCGCACTGCCACTCCTGGCCGTCCGGCAGCGGCGACGGGGCCGCACCGCCGCCCTCCGCCTGGGACGGGGCCGGGCAGTCCTTCCAGCTGAGCTTCTGCTTCGTCAGGTCTCCGTTGCCGTCCTCGGCGTCGTCGCCGCAGGCTGCCAAAGCGGGGGTCAGCAGCAGGGCGGAGACGGTCAGGGCGGCGGCGCGCAGCACGGAGGGATTCGGCATGATCCCATCCTGCGGCGGCCCCAGGCGGGGCGCTCGGGGCGCGGGCCGTACGAGGTACGCGGGTACGAGGTGCGCCGGTACGAGGTACGCGGGTACGAGGTGCGCCGGTACGAGGTGCGCCGGTACGAGGTGCGCCGGTACGAGGTGCGCCGGTACGAGGTACGCGTGGACGGGTTACGCGGGTGCGCGGCTGTTCGGGAACGGGGTGCGCGGTCGCGAGGCCGGCTATCGCGCGCCTAGAGCGCGCCCTTGCGGGTCAGCTGGTTGAAGGCCAGCCAGCCCGGCAGGACCGGCAGCCACAGCGTCAGGAGCCGGAACAGCAGCACCGCGGGGGCGGCGACCTCGCTGGGCAGGCCGACGGCGATGAGACCGACCGTCAGGGTCGCCTCGACGGCGCCGACGCCGCCCGGGGTGGGTGCCGCCGAGCCGAGCGCGTTGCCCGCGAGGAAGACCACGGCGACGCTGGCGATGCTGATCGAGGTGGTCTCGTCGCCGAAGGCACGGATCGACGCGTCCAGGCACATCACGAAGCAGGCGGTGAGCAGCAGCATGCCGCCGATGCCGGTGAGCAGCTTCTGCGGCCGCTGGAGCACGTCCAGCATCCGCGGCACGACTCCCGCGAACAGCGACCTCACGCGCGTGGCGACGAACTTCCGCAGGAACGGCACCGAGGTCACCACGAGCACCAGGACCGCCACGGTCAGCAGACCGGCGATCACGGTCCGGGACGGCGACAGCGACGGTGTCTTCTCGGTGCCCGTCAGGTAGCCGAAGGACAGCAGCATCAGGATGTGGCAGCCGAGTCCGAACAGCTGCGAGGCGCCGACGCTCGCCACCGCGAGCCCGGGCCGCACCCCCGCGCGCTGGAGGAAGCGGGTGTTGAGCGCGACCCCGCCCACCGCGGCCGGCGCCACGATCTTCACGAACGATCCGGCGACCTGCGCCGCCACGGTCCGCGGGAACGGCACCCGCTCCGGCACGAAGCCCAGCAGGCTCATCGCGGCGGCGACGTAACTGAGCGCCGAGAACAGCACCGCCGCCGCCACCCAGCCCCACTCGGCGTTGGCCATGAGCGGGCCGAACTCGATGTGGGTGAGCTGCGTCAGCAGGAAGTACGCGCCGATGGCGCCGGCGATGAAACTGATCAGCGTGCGCGGCCGCACCCGCTCCAGACGGGCCGGTTCCACCGGTGCCTGCGGCCTGATCAGCAGCACCTCGTGGCGGATCTGGGTGAGCAGGTCCTCCTCGCGCGCCTCGTCCAGCGCCTCGTCCAGGGCCCGCTTCTCCGCCCGGGCCTGTGCCCGTACGGCCTTCTTGCCCGGCTTCTCGGCGGCCGCCTCGGCCTCATGGCCCGCCGCCTCCGCACGGGCCAGCTTGGCCTGCCGGGAGGCCTCAAGGACCGCCTCGCGCTCGCGCTCGGCCCGCTCCCGCGCCAGCCGGCGCAGCGTCGCGCGCGTGGAGCGGGTCAGCGCGATGGGCTGGAGCATGGGCAGGCAGTCCGCCACCGCGTCGGGGCCGAGCACCCCGACCGCCGAGCCCACCGCGCGGTCGGCGCCCACCCGCAGCGCGAGCGTCGTCATCAGCTGGGCGACGTCCATCCGCAGCAGCAGATCGCCCGCCGCGATCTCGCCGCCGCGCAGATCGGTGAGGATCACCGTGCCGGAACGATCCACCAGAATCGCGTCGCCCGCGAGCCTGCGGTGCGCGATCCGCCGCGACTGCAGCGCGCGCACCTGGTGCCAGGTGTTGCGCAGCAGATCGTCGGTGATCTCCTCGTCGGCGAGGGAGTCCAGGGTGCGTCCGCCGGTGTGCTCGTAGACGAGCATGACGGCGTCGGGGCCGAGTTCGGAGGTGGCGATCAGCTTGGGCGCGTGGGCGCCGGCCGCGATGGCGGCGTAGGCGAGCAGCGCCTCCTGCTCCAGGGCCTGGCGCAGCGACTGGAGGCTGCGGCGGGTGGCGAAGCCGCGCAGCGTGAGATTGCGCCAGACCCGGTAGAAGAAGCCCTGGGCCTGCTGTTCCCGGTCGACGACCGTGACGTCCAGCGGTGGGCCGTCCTCCAGGGTGACGAAGTAGCGCCGGCCGCGGTCGCCGCCGTCCGCCGCGTCCGCCGTCTCCTCGCGGGCCGCGCTGACCGGGTGGAATCCGACGGTCCGCAGGCCCGCCATCAGCGTCCGGCCGGTGGGGCGGACGTTGGGCGAGCCGACCGCGTACAGCGTGCCGTAGGCCACGGTCCAGCCGATCAGCACCGTCAGGATGATGGAGAACGGTGTGGTGTAGCCGGTGACCAGCATCGAGAAGGCGTCCAGCATCAGCACGATCCACAGCACCGCGCGCCAGCGCGGTCTGCGGGACATGCCGACGGCCGTCATGTAGGCGATGACGGGCGCGAGGTAGCCGTGCACCGGGTCCGTGAGTGCGGTGATGTCGCCGGGGGAGGGCTGGGTCAGGGCCTCCTGGATGGAGTCCGGGGCGGCCTTGGCGACCCAGAGGTCGGTGGCCAGGGTCACACCGTGCGCGAGGACCGCCGCGAGCACGCCGTCCGCGATCCGCAGCCCGTCCCGCTTGATCAGCCGTTCGATCGCGAAGGCGACCGGCACCAGCAGGATCGCGATGCTGGACGCGAGCCCGGCGATCTTGATGAGCAGGTCGGGGGCCTGGCCGGTGCCCTTGTTGATGTCCTGTTCGAGGCCTGAGGTGGTGCCGTGCGCGAACGCGGCGATCGCGAGCAGGACGACGACGGCGAGCACCCCCACCAGGAGCCGCATCAGGTCCGACGGGCGGTGCACGCGCGCGGGGAGCAGCGGTTCGTCGCCCTCGACCGCTTCGGTGGGAGTGTCGGGGTCGCGGTCGGTGGGAGTGTCGGGGTCGCGTTCGGCGGAGGTGTCCGGGTCGCGGGAGTCGTCGGCGGTGCCGTCGTCGGCGGGACCGCCCGAGGCGCGCCCGCCGGTGCGGCCCTCACCGTGATTGTCGGTGCGGCCCTCGCCGTGCTTGCCGGTGCGGCCGGCTTCTCGCTCGCCGGGTCCCGCGCCTTCCGTCCCGGTGTCGGCCGTGTCGGTCGCGTCGGTGGTGTCGGCCGCGTCGGCGGTGTCCGGGCGCGACGAGACATCAGAGGTGCTGTCCGCGCCCTCCGGGTGCACGCCCTGCTGCTTCATCGTCTCTTCTTGATCTCGTATCACCAGTCACCGCCCGCACGATGGTGGCATGCTCCACCGACACACGGGGGCATCAGGGTGCAAATGCGGGGGCGCACAGTCTGCCCGAAGCACCGCCGCGGGGCGAGGGTCACGCTCCGTCGCGAGCGCGTCACGGTGTCGGTGGCATGCGGCAGGATGGGCGGATGAGCGAGGAGAGCCGCCTTCCCGAGGACGCCCGCGCGGAGTACACCGACGCCCTGCCGGACTACGCCGAGCGGGTTCTCGACGTGACGGAGATGATCCCGCCCGGTCGCGTCATGACCTACGGCGACGTCGCGGAATGGCTGGAGGACGGCGGTCCGCGCCAGGTGGGCCGCGCGATGGCGCTCTACGGAGGTGCCGTCCCCTGGTGGCGGGTCGTCCGCGCGGACGGGCAGCTGCTCCCCGGCCACGAGCAGGAGGCCCTGGCCCGATACCGGGAGGAGGGCACACCGCTGAGGGAGGCGAGCCGGGCCGCCGAGGGCCATCTGCCGCGCATCGACATGAGACGCGCGCGGTGGGACGGCGGCGAACGCGACAAGGGTCACACCTGACAGCTTCCGCCATCGGACGCGACCGCGGGAGACCCGTGATCCGTACGGAGGAAAAACAGCACGTCCGCGACATGACGTACGTTCGAGAGGCTGGAGACGCACGGGCCCGGTGAGCCGGGAGGGAACAACCGGAAGTTCTGCTTCCGGCCTGCCCGTCGGCGTACCGTCGCCTCCACGTGTCCCCCTCACCCCGCGGCCACCGCCGTCCCCGCAGGACGGTCGGCCCACCAGCACACCCACCAGGACCGGCGAACCACGTGAGCTCCTCTTCCTCCACCCGACGCCTGTCGCACCCGGCGGTGCGACAGGGGAACCGTGGCGCTTACCGACTGGTGCGTACCCCTCCGGCCCGGCCCGACCCCCCTCTTCTGGACGCCGCACAGCGCTCCGTGGTTGACCACCGGTCCGGACCGCTGCTCGTCCTCGCCGGCCCGGGCACCGGCAAGACCACCACGCTGGTGGAGTCCGTGGCCGCTCGGATCGCCCGCGGCGCGGACCCCGAACGCCTCCTGGTGGTCACCTTCAGCCGCAAGGCCGCCGTCGAGCTGCGCGACCGCATGGCCCTGCGCATCGGCGCCGCCCGCGCGCCCCGGGCGACCACCTTCCACTCCTTCTGCTACGCCCTGGTCCGCGCCCACCAGGACAGCGACCTGTTCGTCGAGCCGCTGCGGCTGCTGTCCGGCCCCGAGCAGGACGTCGCCGTACGCGAGCTGCTGGCCGGCCAGCCCGACCTGGAACGCCTCGGGCTCGCCCATGTGCGCTGGCCGGACGAGCTGCGGTCCTGCCTGACCACCCGCGGCTTCGCCGACGAGGTCCGCGCGGTCCTCGCCCGCAGCCGCGAACTGGGCCTCGGCCCGGACGCCCTCGACGCCTTCGCCCGGCGCATCGGCCGCCCCGACTGGCGGGCGGCGGCCGCCTTCCTCGCCGAGTACCTCGACGTCCTCGACCTGCAAGGGGTCATCGACTACGCCGAACTCGTCCACCGCGCGGTGCTGCTCGCCCACCGTCCCGAGGTGGCCGCGCGGCTCGCCGAGCAGTACGACGCGGTGTTCGTGGACGAGTACCAGGACACCGACCCCGCGCAGGTGCGGCTGCTGCACGCCCTCGCGGGCGGCGGCCGCACCCTCGTCGCCTTCGGCGACCCCGACCAGTCGATCTACACCTTCCGCGGCGCCGACGTGAACGGCATCCTCGACTTCCCGGACGCCTTCCGGCGCGTGGACGGCCGCCCGGCGCCGGTCGAGGTGCTGCGCACCTCCCGCCGCTCCGGCGCCGCACTGCTGGCCGCCACCCGGCTGCTGACCCGGCGCATGCCGCTCACCCGCCTCCCGGCGGAGAAGGTCCGGGCCCACCGCGAGCTCGCACCGGAGCGGGACGGCGGCCGGGTCGAGGTGTACACGTATCCGACGGCCGGCACCGAGCTGGACAACATCGCCGACATCCTGCGCCGCGCCCACCTGGAGGACGGCGTTCCGTGGCGCGACATGGCCGTCCTGGTGCGCGCCGGCTCCCGCACCATCCCGACGGTCCGCCGCGCGCTCACCGCCGCGGGCGTCCCGCTCGACATCGACGGCGACGACCTTCCCCTGCGGCACGAGCCGGCGGTGGCGCCGCTGCTGACGGCCCTGCGCGCGGTGGCGACGGCGGAGGCCGGGGGGCGGCCCGCCGCGGACGGCGCCGCCGCCGAGGACACCGCCGAGACCAGTCGTGAGACCACCGCGGAAACCACCACCGAAACGACCGCCGATACCGCTGCCGAAACCACTGCTGAGGTCGCCGGCGTCGCCGCAGCCGACAACGCCGCCGACAACGCCGACGCCACCGCCGCCGACAACGCCACCGCCGCCGACGCCGCCACCGCCGCCGACGCCGCCGCCGCCGAGGCCCCCGCGTCCACCGCCCCGCAGCAGTCCGCCCGCTGGCTCGACACCGAGACCGCGCTCACCCTCCTCGCCTCCCCGCTCGCCGGCATGGACGCCGCCGATCTGCGCCGCCTCGGACGCGCCCTGCGGGAGGAGGAGCGCGCCGCGGGCAACCCCGTACCGCCGCCCTCGGACGAACTCCTGACCCGGGCGCTCGCCGAACCCGAGCGCCTGGTGGTGCACGACCCTGCGTACGCGCGCGGTGCCCAGCGCCTCGGCGCGCTGCTGCGCACGGCACGCGAGCGCCTGGCGGGCGGCGGCACGGCCGAGGAGGCGCTGTGGGACCTCTGGACGGGCACACCCTGGCCTTCGCGCCTGGAGCGGGCCGCTCGGCGCGGCGGCGCCGCCGGACGCAACGCCGACCGGGACCTGGACGCCGTCTGCGCGCTGTTCGCGACCGCGGCGCGCGCCGAGGAGCGCACCGGCGGGCGCGGCGCCCTGAACTTCCTGGAGCAGATCGAGGCCGAGGACATCGCCGCCGACACCCTCACCGGGCGGGCGCTGCGCCCGGACGCCGTGCGACTGATGACCGCCCACCGTGCCAAGGGCCTGGAATGGCGGCTCGTCGTCGTGGCGGGTGTCCAGGAGGGCCTGTGGCCGGACCTGCGCCGCCGCGGCTCCCTGCTGGAGGCCGACCGCATCGGCCGCGACGGACTCGCCGAACCGCTCACCCCGGGCGCGCTGCTCGCCGAGGAACGCCGCCTGTTCTACGTCGCCGCCACGCGCGCGCGGGAACGGCTCGTCGTCACCGCGGTGAAGGCCCCCGCCGACGACGGCGACCAGCCCTCCCGGTTCCTGACCGAACTCGGCGTCGAGCCGAAGGACGTCACCGGCCGCCCGCGCCGTCCGCTGGCCGTCGCCGCGCTGGTCGCCGAGTTGCGCGCCACCACCGTCGACCCGCGGGTGTCGGACACCCTGCGGGAGGCCGCCGCCCGCCGGCTGGCCCGGCTAGCGGCGCTCGCCGACGAGGACGGCCGGCCGCTGGTGCCGTCCGCGCACCCCTACCGCTGGTGGGGCATGTTCGAGCCGACCGAGAGCAAGGTGCCGCTGCGCCACCGCGACCAGCCCGTCGTGCTCTCCGGCAGCGCCCTCGACCAGCTCGCCAACACCTGCGCGCTGCAGTGGTTCCTCGGCCGCGAGGTGAAGGCCGACGCACCGGCCACCGCCGCCCAGGGCTTCGGCAACGTGGTGCACGTCCTCGCCGACGAGGTCGCCTCCGGGCGCACTCCGGCGGACCTCGCCGTCCTCATGGAACGCCTCGACTCGGTGTGGGACGCGCTGGCCTTCGACGCGCCCTGGAAGTCGGCGCAGGAGAAGGAGCACGCGCGCGTGGCGCTCGAACGCTTCCTGAAGTGGCACGTCATGGACCGCACCGGGCGCACCCCGGTGGCGAGCGAGCACGACTTCGACGTCACCCTGGAGGCGGGCGACTACGAGGTCCGTATCCGCGGCCAGATGGACCGCGTGGAGGCGGACGCCGAGGGCCGCGCCTACGTCGTCGACTTCAAGACCGGCAAGCAGGCGCCCAGCGCGGCCGAGGTGGCCCGCCACCCCCAGCTCGCCGTCTATCAGCTCGCGGTCCGCGAGGGCGCCGTCGACGACGCCTTCGACGGGGTCCGCCCCGAGCCGGGCGGCGCCGAACTCGTCCAGCTGCGCCAGGGCGCCGCCAAGCGGGACGGCGGGGAGACACTGCCCAAGGTGCAGGCGCAGGAGCCGCTGGCGGGGGAGTGGGTCGGCGACCTGCTCGCCACGGCCGCCGGCAAGGTGCTCGACGAGCGGTTCGCGCCGACCACCGGGCAGCACTGCGCGCACTGCGCGTTCCGGGCGTCGTGCAGCGCGCGGCCGGAGGGCCGGCACGTGGTGGAGTGACGCCGCCGCCGGTGTGACGAGCCGCACCACCCCCGCTGACCTGCGATTCCACCGACCGGGCGGATGATCCGGCGTCGACTGTCGGTGGCCGCCGCTAGCCTCTTTGAGGTGCCCGCACGTATCACCGACCCCGAGCAGCTCAAAGAGCTCCTCGGCATCCCGTTCACCCCGGAGCAGACGGCCTGCATCGTCGCGCCGCCGGCTCCGCAGGTGATCGTGGCGGGCGCCGGTTCCGGCAAGACCACGGTGATGGCCGCCCGCGTGGTGTGGCTGGTCGGCACCGGCCAGGTGGCACCCGAGCAGGTGCTCGGCCTCACCTTCACCAACAAGGCCGCCGGTGAACTCGCCGAGCGCGTCCGCAAGGCACTGATCAAGGCGGGCGTCACCGACCCCGACCCCGTCGACCCGGACAACCCGCCGGGCGAGCCGGTGATCTCCACGTACCACGCCTTCGCGGGCCGTCTGCTGACCGACCACGGCCTGCGCATCGGTCTGGAACCGACCTCCCGCCTCCTCGCCGACGCCACCCGCTACCAGCTGGCCGCGCGGGTGCTCCGCGAGGCGCCCGGCCCCTACCCCGCGCTGACCCGCTCCTTCGCGGACCTCGTCAGCGACCTGCTCACGCTCGACTCCGAACTCGCCGAGCACCTCGTCGACGCCGACGACCTGCGCGCCTGGGACGCCGAGCTGCTGCGCACCCTCCAGGGCGCCAAGCTCACCAACGCCGACCTGCGCAAGGTGCCCGAGACCGCCGCCGCCCGCCGCGAACTCGCCGGCCTGGTGCTGCGCTACCGGGCCGCCAAACGCGAGCGGGACCTGCTCGACTTCGGCGACCAGATCGCCCTGGCCGCCCGCCTCGGCCGGGTGCCCGAGGTGGGCCGCCTGCTGCGCGACGAGTTCCGCGTGGTGCTCCTCGACGAGTACCAGGACACCTCGGTCGCCCAGCGCGTCCTCCTCGCCGGCCTGTTCGGCGGCGGCACCGGCCACCCGGTCACCGCCGTCGGCGACCCCTGCCAGGCGATCTACGGCTGGCGCGGCGCCTCCGTCGCCAACCTCGACGACTTCCCCGACCACTTCGCGCACGCCGACGGCCGCCCCGCCACCCGCCAGGCGCTCAGCGAGAACCGCCGCAGCGGCGGCCGCCTCCTCGACCTCGCCAACGGCCTCGCCGAGCCGCTGCGGGCCATGCACGCGGGCGTGGAGGCCCTGCGCCCGGCCCCCGGCGCCGAACGGGACGGCGTCGTCCGCTGCGCCCTGCTGCCCACCCACGCCGAGGAGATCGACTGGATCGCCGACTCCATCGCCCACCTGGTGAACACCGGCAAGGCACCCGGCGAGATCGCCGTCCTGTGCCGCACGGCGACCGACTTCGCCGAGATCCAGGGCGCGCTGGTCGCCCGGGACGTGCCCGTCGAGGTGGTCGGCCTGTCCGGGCTGCTGCACCTGCCCGAGGTCGCCGACCTGGTCGCCGTCTGCGAGGTCCTGCAGGATCCGGGTGCCAACGCCTCCCTGGTCCGGCTGCTCACCGGCCCCCGCTGGCGGATCGGCCCGCGCGACCTCGCCCTGCTCGGGCGGCGCGCCCGGCTGCTCGTCTCCCACGCGCGCGTGGAGGCGGACGACGACCCCGACCGGCGGCTCGCCGAGGCCGTGGAGGGCGTCGACCCGGCCGAGGTGATATCGCTCGCGGACGCCCTCGACACCTTCCTGGAGACGCCCCTGGACGGCGGCGGGGACGACGACGGGCTGCCTTTCTCGCCGGACGCGCGCGTGCGCTTCGCCCGGCTCGCAGCCGAGCTGCGCGACCTGCGGCGCTCGCTGGCCGACCCGCTCATGGACGTGCTGCACCGCGTCCTCGCCGTCACCGGCCTGGAGGTCGAGCTGTCGGCGTCCCCGCACGCCCTGGCCGCCCGCCGCCGCGAGACCCTGTCGAACTTCCTCGACGTCGCCGCCTCCTTCGCCGCCCACGAGAGCGAGGCCTCCCTGCTGGCCTTCCTCGGCTTCCTGCGCACCGCCGCCCAGTACGAGAAGGGCCTCGACAACGCCCTGCCCGGCGGCGAGAACACCGTCAAGGTGCTCACCGCGCACAGGTCCAAGGGCCTGGAGTGGGACGTCGTCGCCGTCCCGGGCCTGGTCACCGGCACCTTCCCGAGCGCCCAGGGCCGTGAGAAGTGGACCGCCCAGGCCAAGGTGCTGCCGCACGAGCTGCGCGGCGACGCGGACACCCTGCCCGACGTCGAGGCCTGGGACTCCCGCGGCATGAAGGCGTTCCACGAGGCGATGAAGGAGCACCAGCACACCGAGGAACTGCGCCTCGGCTACGTCACCTTCACCCGCCCGCGCTCCCTGCTGCTCGGCTCCGGCCACTGGTGGGGCCCCAGCCAGAAGAAGCCCCGCGGCCCCTCCGACTTCCTCCAGGCCCTGTACGACCACTGCGCGGCCGGCCACGGCGAGATCGAGGTCTGGGCGGACGCTCCCGCGGAGGACGAGGAGAACCCGGCCCTGCTCCGGGGCTCCGCCGACCAGGCCTGGCCCCTGCCCCTGGACGACACCGCCCTCGCCCGCCGCCGCGCGGCCGCCGAGACGGTCCTCGCCCACCTCGACGCCCTCGCCACCGCCGACGACCGGCCCACGGCGACCCACGACCCCGACGCCCACGACGACCCGGAATGGCCCCCGCCCCCGGAGGAGGACCCGTTCCCGTACGACGAGCTGTATGACGAGACGCCGTACGAGGACGACGACGTGCCGTACCAGGACGGCGTGCCGTTCGAGGGCGAGGACGACGCGATCACCCACCAGGACGACGCGATCACCCATGAGGACGGCGAGGACCCCGCCGACTGGGACTCCTGGACCACCCGTCCCCCGAGCGTCCCCCACCAGGCGACCGGCCCGGGCCCCGGCCCCGGCGTGCCCGGACAGCCCCGTCTCACCCCCGAGGAAGCCCGGATCGTCGCCTCCTGGGACCGCGACCTGGACGCCCTCACCGGAGAGCTGCTGCGAGCCCGGGAGAGCGTCACCGAGGTGCCCCTGCCCGCCTCGCTGACGGCGACCCAGCTGCTGCGGCTGGCCGCCGACCCGGACGGCTTCGCGCAGGAACTGGCCCGCCCCATGCCCCGCCCGCCGCAGCCCGGAGCCCGCCGCGGCACCCGCTTCCACGCCTGGGTCGAATCCCGGTTCGAGGCGCTGACCCTGCCCATGCTGGAGCCGGACGAGCTGCCCGGCGCCGACGCCGAGATCGCCGACGAACGCGACCTGGAAGCCCTGAAGGACGCCTTCGAACGCACCGAGTACGCCCGCCGCACGCCGTACCGCGTGGAGGCCCCGTTCCAGATCACCGTCGCCGGCCGCGTCGTACGGGGCCGTATCGACGCCGTCTACCGGGACGGCGACGGCGAGGAGGCGACGTACGAGATCGTCGACTGGAAGACCGGCCGCGACCGCACCGCCGACCCCCTCCAGCTCGCCCTGTACCGGCTCGGCTGGGCCGAGCAGCAGGGCGTTCCGCTGGAGTCGGTCACGGCGGCGTTCGTGTACGTGCGCAGCGGAGAGGTCGAGCGGCCCGCCCTTCCGGACCGGGCCGACCTGGAACGGCTGCTGCGGGAGGAGCCGCCCGGTGACGAACCGCACGATCGGGCTGTCACCGCGGGCGGATAGGCTCGTGACCATGAGCCAGACCCCGGACAGCGCCGTCCGTACGTACATCGACCAGCACCGTGCCGCCTTCCTGGACGACCTCGCGGAGTGGCTGCGCATCCCGTCGGTGTCCGCCCAGCCGCAGCACGCGTCCGACGTGCGGCGCAGCGCCGACTGGCTCGCCGGCAAGCTCAAGGAGACCGGCTTCCCGACCGCCGAGGTCTGGCAGACCCCGGGCGCACCGGCCGTCTACGCCGAGTGGCCCTCCGACGACCCCGCGGCGCCGACCGTCCTCGTCTACGGCCATCACGACGTACAGCCCGCCGCCCGTGAGGACGGCTGGCACAGCGAGCCCTTCGAGCCCGTCGTCCGCGAGAACCGGCTCTACGCGCGCGGTGCCGCTGACGACAAGGGTCAGGTGTTCTTTCACACACTCGGTCTGCGCGCCCACCTCGCCGCCACCGGCCGCAGCGTCCCGGCGGTCCATCTGAAGCTGCTCGTCGAAGGCGAGGAGGAGTCCGGCTCGCCGCACTTCCGTGCCCTCGTGGAGGAGCACGCCGACCGGCTCGCCGCCGATGTCGTGATCGTCTCCGACACCGGCATGTGGTCCGAGGACACCCCCACGGTGTGCACCGGCATGCGCGGCCTCGCCGAGTGCGAGATCCGGCTGCACGGCCCCGACCAGGACATCCACTCCGGCTCCTTCGGCGGCGCCGTGCCCAACCCGGCCACCGCCGTCGCCCGCCTCGTCGCCGCCCTGCACGACGAGCACGGGCGCGTGGCGATCCCCGGCTTCTACGACGGCGTCGTGGAGCTCACCGACCGCGAGCGCGAACTCTTCGCCGAGCTGCCCTTCGACGAGACGCGGTGGCTGCGCACCGCGAAGTCGTACGCCACCCACGGCGAAGCCGGCTACACCACCCTGGAGCGCGTCTGGGCCCGCCCCACCGCCGAGGTCAACGGCATCGGCGGCGGCTACCAGGGCCCCGGCAGCAAGACGATCATCCCGTCCACGGCCATGGTGAAGCTCTCCTTCCGGCTGGTGGCGGGCCAGGACCTCGACCACGTCGAGGCGGCCGTCCGAGCGTGGGCCGCCGACCGGCTGCCGGCCGGCATCCGGCACGAGATCGCCTTCTCCGCGGGCACCCGCCCGTGCCTGACCCCGCTGGACCACCCGGCCCTGCAGTCCGTGACCCGCGCCATGGGCCGCGCCTTCGGCACCGCCGTCCGCTACACCCGCGAGGGCGGCTCCGGACCCGCCGCCGACCTTCAGGAAGTGCTCGGCGCCCCCGTCCTCTTCCTGGGCATCTCCGTCCCGTCCGACGGCTGGCACGCCCCCGACGAGAAGGTCGAGCTTGATCTGCTCCTCAAGGGCGCCGAGGCCGGCGCCTATCTGTGGGGCGACCTCGCGGCGAACTGGCGCCATGCCCCCTGACCCCGCCGAGCCGTCCGGAGCGCCCGCCCGCGCGGGGCACACTGGAAGGGCCGCCCCGCACCACCGAGCCCTGCCGGACCCGGTCGCCTCCCGCACGTACGACCCGCCGAACCGCCCGCCGAAACAAACCGCTGCACCGGGGGAGTTGGAAGCACCCGTGACCACCTGGACCGACCACACAGCCGACCGACCCATCTCGCTCACCGCCCCGAGCGGCATCGACCGCGCCGCCCACCACCGGCTCGACGAAGCCTGGCTCGCCGCGGCGTGGAGCCACCCCACCACCCGCTGCTTCGTGGTCTCCGGCGGTCAGGTCCTCATCGACGAGACGCCGGACGGCCGTACCGAACTCGTCATGACCCCGTCCTTCGAGGCCCCGCTCACCGAGGCGCACCGCTACTTCCTCGGCATCGACGAGGACGGCGTCAGCTACTTCGCCCTCCAGAAGGACTCGCTGCCCGGCCGTATCGACCAGTCCGCGCGGCCGGCCGGCCTGCGCGAGGCGGGCCTGCTGCTGTCGCCGCGCGACGCCGGACTGATGGTGCACGCCGTCGGCCTGGAGAACTGGCAGCGCACCCACCGCTTCTGCTCCCGCTGCGGCGAGCGCACCGCGATTGCCGCAGCCGGCCACATCCGCCGCTGCCCGGCCTGCGGCGCCGAGCACTACCCGCGCACCGACCCCGCGGTGATCATGGCGGTCACCGACGAGGACGACCGCATCCTGCTCGGCCGCCAGGTGCACTGGCCCGAGGGCCGCTTCTCCACGCTCGCCGGCTTCGTCGAGCCGGGCGAGTCCATCGAGCAGGCGGTGCGCCGCGAGGTCTTCGAGGAGGCCGGCGTCGCCGTCGGCCAGGTCGAGTACGTCGCCAGCCAGCCCTGGCCCTTCCCGTCCAGCCTGATGCTCGGCTTCATGGCGCGGGCCACCTCCACGGACATCGACGTCGACGGCGACGAGATCCACGAGGCCCGCTGGTTCTCCCGCGACGAGCTGGGCGCCGCCTTCGACTCCGGCGAGGTGCTGCCGCCCTACGGCATCTCGATCGCGGCCCGCCTGATCGAGCTCTGGTACGGCAAGCCGCTGCCGACGCGCAGCGTCATCTGAGCCGCGTCATCCGACCCGCGGCCGCCGAGCCGCGCCGTCGGATGCGAGAAGGCGGCCTCCGGGAGATCCCGGGGGCCGCCTTCATCAGGTCGCGGCAGGCGTCCGTCAGACGCCGATCTTCTGCTTGACCTGCGCCAGCGACGGGTTGGTCAGGGTGCTCCCGTCCGGGAACAGCACGGTCGGCACCGTCTGGTTCCCCCCGTTCGCCTTCTCCACGAAGGCGGCGGACTGCGGGTCCTGCTCGATGTTGATCTCGTCGTACGCGATGCCCTCGCGGTCCATCTGGCTCTTCAGCCGACGGCAGTAGCCACACCACGTGGTGCTGTACATCGTCACAGTGCCCGGCATTCTCGGCGCTCCTCGGCGGCTCGGGGGACGGGTGGTCGCAGAAGGGTGAACGTACTTGAAACCGCCACCATTCCCGCACCCGGCCCCGCCACGAGTGATTAGTACGACTAACGGGGTCCGCCTGTGGACAACCGGCTCGGCCGTCTCCGGCGACCTGGCAGCATGGCTGTGTGACAGCAGCAACGCACTCCCCTCTCTTCCCGCGCGTCCCGGACACGGCCGACGCGGTGCTCGAAGGGCTCGACCCCGAGCAGCGCGAGGTCGCCACCGCGCTGCACGGCCCGGTGTGCGTCCTGGCCGGAGCCGGCACGGGCAAGACCCGCGCGATCACCCACCGCATCGCCTACGGGGTGCGGGCCGGGATCCTCCAGCCGTCCAGCGTGCTCGCCGTCACCTTCACCAACCGCGCGGCCGGAGAGATGCGCGGCCGGCTCCGCCAGCTCGGCGCGACCGGCGTCCAGGCCCGCACCTTCCACTCCGCGGCCCTCCGCCAGCTCCAGTACTTCTGGCCGAAAGCGATCGGTGGCTCCCTGCCCCGGCTCGTCGACCGCAAGATCCAGCTCGTCGCCGACGCGGCCGCCGCCTGCCGCATCCGCCTCGACCGGGGCGAGCTGCGGGACGTCACCGCGGAGATCGAGTGGTCCAAGGTCACCCAGACCGTGCCCTCCGACTACGCGCTGGCAGCCGCGAAGGCCGGCCGCGAGACCCCACGCGACGCCGCCGAGATCGCCCAGCTCTACGCCGCCTACGAGGACGTCAAGCGCAACCGCGCGGTCATCGACTTCGAGGACGTGCTGCTGCTGACCGTCGCCGTCCTCCAGGACCGGCAGGACATCGCCGAGCAGGTCCGCGCCCAGTACCAGCACTTCGTCGTCGACGAGTACCAGGACGTCAGCCCCCTCCAGCAGCGCCTGCTGGACCTCTGGCTCGGCGACCGGGACGACCTGTGCGTCGTCGGCGACGCCAGCCAGACGATCTACTCGTTCACGGGAGCAACCCCGGACCACCTCCTCGACTTCCGCACCCGCCACCCCGGCGCCACCGTCGTCAAGCTGGTCCGCGACTACCGCTCCACGCCCCAGGTCGTCCACCTCGCCAACGGTCTGCTCGCGCAGGCCCGGGGCCGAGCCGCCGACCACCGGCTGGAACTCGTCTCCCAGCGCCCCGCCGGCCCGGAACCCGGCTACGCGGAGTACACCGACGAGCCCGCCGAGGCCGAGGGCGCCGCCCGCCGCATCCGCGACCTCATCGCCTCGGGCATCCCGGCCGGCGAGATCGCCATCCTGTTCCGCACCAACGCCCAGTCCGAGACCTACGAACAGGCCCTCGCCGACCTCGGCATCCCCTACCAGCTGCGGGGCGCCGAGCGGTTCTTCGACCGGCCCGAGGTCCGCAAGGCGGGCATCGCCCTGCGCGGCGCGGCCCGCTTCGGCGGCAACGACTCGGCCCTCGACGCAGCCGTCGACCTGCCCTCCCAGGTCCGCGCGGTGCTCTCCTCCGACGGCTGGACCCCGCAGCCCCCAGCCGGCTCCGGCGCCGTCAGAGAACGCTGGGAGTCCCTGGCCGCGCTGGTCAACCTGGCGCAGGACTTCGCCGCCGCCCGCAGCGGTGCCGGCCTCGCCGACTTCGTCGCCGAACTCGACGAGCGGGCGAACGCCCAGCACGCCCCGACCGTGCAGGGCGTCACCCTCGCCTCCCTGCACTCCGCCAAGGGCCTGGAATGGGACGTCGTCTTCCTGGTCGGGGTCGCCGAGGGCATGATGCCGATCACCTACGCCAAGACCGACGAGCAGATAGAGGAGGAGCGCCGCCTCCTCTATGTCGGCGTCACCCGCGCCCGCTCCCGTCTCCATCTCTCCTGGTCGCTCGCCCGCTCGCCCGGCGGCCGCCCCAGCCGCCGCCCCAGCCGGTTCCTCGACGGGCTGCGCCCCGGCTCGGGCGCGGCCGCCGCGGCTGGCCGCGGCGGACCGGGCGGCGCCGGCGGCGTCGAACGCGGTCTCGCGGGCCGGTCGCAGACCGCCCCGCGCCGCACCCGGCGCACCCCGGCCCGCTGCCGGGTCTGCGGGCGCACCCTCACCGACGCCGGCGAGCTGAAGCTGCTGCGCTGCGAGGACTGCCCCTCCGACATGGACGAGGGGCTGTACGAGCGGCTGCGCGACTGGCGTGCGGACCAGGCGCGGCGCAGCGGCCAGCCCGCGTTCTGCGTCTTCACCGACAAGACCCTGATGGCGATCGCGGAGACCGTCCCCGACGAGGCGGGCGAACTGGCCCGGATCCCCGGCGTCGGGACACGCAAGCTCAACCGCTACGGGGCCGATGTGCTGGCGATCTGCGCAGGCCGGCAGCTCGGCGGCGAAGAAGATCGGGACTGATACGAACTCGTCGAAAAAATAGTTTGCGCATGCCCCAGCAAGCCCCATAGGTTCTTAGCCGTGGGAACGGCGGCCTTCTCCAAGGCCCCGCTTCCGTGTTGTACTTGCATATCCGTAGGACCGGTTCACCCCGGTCCCCCGAGACGCCGAGAGGAGGCGAGTCCAGTGATCAGCATCAACAGCAGCTCCATCAGCACCGCCAAAATGACCGATCGCTCGGTCGTCGCCTCCCTGTGCATGCTCGGCGCCTCGGACCAGGGCACCGGTCTGTCCGGCATTCGTGCCGTCCGTCCGGCGTCCTCTCCGTCCCTCGCGGGTCTTCCCGTCCGCGAGCGGAATGTGCGACCGACCAAGGCACTGGAAGCGGCAGTAGAGGCCCAGGCACATGCCTATGCCTTTACGGCGACCGGTGCCGGATTCCGGAAGCAGACGACGCAGCACCACCAGATGTGGGCCTTCCGTGGGCCAGAACCCTGGAGTGATCCAGCCTGATCGGCGATCAGGCCGGCGCCTTCAGGGCCGCGGAACCCCATCCGGGATCCGCGGCCCTTCTGTTTGCCCACGTACGTGGGCGACAGGGCGAAGGGGCCTCGGGACAGGAAAAGAGAACCCGGTACCAGCCGCCAACCGGTCACACCCGACCGGAACGACCAGACGAGGAAAACGATCCGTGCAACTCGAAGCGCACGCCCCGTCAGTACCGCCTTCCGAAACGATCCCCCCGCCCGGCCTCACGGAGGACTCCACCTTGATCCCGCTCACCGCGCTCACCGCGCTCGACGACGCCATCGAGAACCTCGGCGTACCCGTCCCCTGCCGCTCGTACGACCCGGAGGTCTTCTTCGCCGAGTCGCCGGCCGACGTCGAGTACGCCAAGTCCCTGTGCCGCACCTGCCCGCTGATGGAGGCCTGCCTCGCCGGCGCCAAGGAGCGGCGTGAGCCCTGGGGCGTCTGGGGTGGCGAGCTGTTCGTGCAGGGTGTCGTCGTCGCCCGGAAGCGGCCGCGTGGCCGCCCGCGCAAGAACCCGGTCTCGGCATGAACATCGCATTCGCAGGAACGATCGACCGTCCCCTCACGCACGACCCCAAGAAGCAGGCCCCGATGAAGCCGTCCGCCAGCGAGCCCACCGGCTCCGCAACTCCAGACTTCACCCCCACCGGCGCGACCACCTCGCGTCAGAACAGGACCCGAGAGATGCAACTCATTCCAGAAGCCCTGGCTCGTGCGCATATGCACGACCGCCTGCATGAGGCGCAGCGGGAGCGCCGGGCCATGAGCCTGGCCGCCGCCCGCCGGATGCAGCGCCGGGCGGAGCGCGCCTCGCTGCGCGCCCGCCGCGCGCTCGCCCTCGCCGTCATGCAGTAACCCACCACGCCATGAGCGGCGGCCTCCCGGTTCTCGGGAGGCGAAAGCTTCCCGCGGGGGCCGGTCCGTCCGAACGGACCGGCCCCCGCGGTGCGTTGTGTCCCCGGATCGGCCGATCTCGGCGTTATCGTCACCAGGTGACGAGTCTTCCCGGGAGCAGTGACCAAGGTGGCTCCGCGAGGGAGCCCGGACCGATCGTGTGCGCTCGCTGCGGCACCCCGGCGGACGGCCCGCGGCCCACCTGGACGTGCTCCGTGGAGAACGGCGTCCGCCAGTACTTCTGCGACACCTGCTCGCGGCAGAACCTCAGAGCGATCGAAGGACGCCTGGACTCGGCCTGGTGGTGAGGCCGGCGCTCACGCCTCCGCGGCCTCCTCCTCCGGCAGCTCCTCCACGAAGCCCGGCAGCCACTCCTCCAGTTCGTCGCGCAGCCGGACCGTCGCGTTCAGCTGGCACAGGACACCGATGGTGCTCAGGGTGACGCGGTGGATCAGGAGATACGCCGGAGGCAGGTTGAGCTGCTTGCCGAGCTGGTAGGCGGGGGAGCGGATGTCGGCGATCCGGGCCGCCTGGCTGCGCATCCAGCCGCGGGCGAAGGTGAACTCCTCCGCCTGCGCCGGTTCGATGATCGGCAGCAGGTAGTCGAGCACCGCGTCCGGGTCCAGGTCGATGGACTCCTTGACGAACCCCTCCGCGCACAGCAGGTCGTAGACGGCCTGGGCCTCGCCGTCGAGGGTCATGCGCAGGGACTCGCCGATCGGGGTCGGCAGACCGCCCGGGAGACGGTCGACCGTGCCGAAGTCCAGCACGCCCAGCCGCCAGTCCTCCTTGCCGGCCGGGCCGCCCGGCAGCAGCCGGAAGTTCCCCGGGTGCGGATCGGCGTGCAGCAGTCCGGTGCGGGCGGGACCGGAGAAGAGGAAGCGGGCCAGGAGCTGGCCGGCCCGGTCGCGCTGCTCCTGGGTGCCGTCGGAGATGATCTCCGACAGCGGGATGCCGTCGATCCACTCGGTGACCAGGACCTGCTCGCACTGGTGGACCACGGCGGGCACCACCACGTCCGGGTCGTCGGCGAACTCCTCGGCGTGCACCTGCTGGGCCTGCGCCTCCAGACCGTAGTCCAGCTCCTCCGAGACCCGGTCGCGCAGCTCGCTGATCAACGGCTTGATGTCCATGCCGGGGATCAGCGGTCCCAGCAGCCGGGCGAAGCGGCTGAGCTGGTTGAGGTCGGAGAGCAGGGCCTCGCCGGCTCCGGGGTACTGCACCTTGACCGCGACCTCACGGCCGTCGCGCCACACCGCGCGGTGCACCTGGCCGATCGATGCCGCCGCCGACGGCTTGTCGTCGAACTCCAGGAACAGCTCGCGCCAGTCCTCCCCGAGCCGCTCCGCGAGCACGGTGTGCATGGTCCGCGTCGGCATCGGCGGCGCGGCCTCCTGGAGCTTGGTCAGGGCCGCCCGGTAGGGGCCCGCGACCTCCTCGGGCAGCGCCGACTCGAAGACGGACAGGGCCTGCCCGAACTTCATCGCGCCGCCCTTGAGCTCCCCGAGCACCTTGAAGAGCTGTTCCGCCGTGCGCTGCTGCAGCTCGCGCCCGACGATCTCCGCCGACTCGCCGACGATCCTCTTGCCCAGGCCCCAGGTCGCGCGGCCGGCGAAGCCGAGCGGGAGCGCGGCGAGCTTGGCGGTCCGGGTGACCGCCTTCCGGGGAAGATCAGACATGCGCCCTCCAAGTCCCAGCCGGCCGCGCCGCGCCTGCCGGACGGCGAACCCGCGTTGACGACCCTTGCTCCGCCATTGTCGCGTGTGCGGCCCCGTCCTTTGAGGCCTGTCGACCGTGAGATTTCTCCGCTGCCCCGCACGGGCAGGCGGAGTGTGCCCAAACGGGCCTCGGGTGCCACTGGAGCGTGGGGAGGGAGGCCTCCCAGCGGGCGCCCGCGCTGGAGGGCGTCCGCCCGTCCAGGAAGGTGAGCGCGTGCGCGGCCGCCAGCCCGGCCACCGTGGTGGCCAGCGCCAGGTCACAGGGCCGCACGGCGCGCTGCCCGCCCGACCGCCACTGGGCGACCAGTCGCGGCCAGGCCGGATCCCGGTCGGTGCGGGCCTCGTGCAGACAGCCCGCGCAGCCGGTCTCCCCGGGCAGGACGAGCGGGCCGACGACGGCGGTCCCCTCCACCACCCCGGCGTACAGATGCGGGGTGCCGGAGGCGATCAGGGGAGCGGCGGTGTCCGGGCCGGGGGCGTGGACGGTGACATCGTCCCGCGGGGCGAGGATCACCAGGGAGAAGCCGGGGTCGGCCTCCTGCGCGGGGGAGCGTGGGCGCCGGCGGGGCGGGCGGTCCGGTGCGGCCCGGCGCACCACCCGCCGGGCGGCCTCGTCCCGACGCTCGCCGACGGCCTCGGCGGGCAGGCCGCCCGGGGCCGTGTCCCACGGCTCCACCCGGCCGCCGTCGCACACGTCGACCGTGCCCACACCTGCGCCCGACAGCAGTGCCGCCAGCGTGGCGCCGACCCGGCCGGCGCCCCGCACCTGTACCCGCAGGTGGCGGCGGGCGGCCAGCCGCTCGATCGCCTCGCCCGGCTCCGACGTCGTCAGCGACAGCGTGGCCAGGTCGGGGCGCAGCCGGTCCAGCGTTTCGGTCCGGCCGCGCAGCGCCTGCGCGTCCGGACCGCCGCCGGTGGCGTCGTCGAGCAGCCCGGCCTCGGTCAGCCGCCCGACGAGGGCGTCGACGTGCCCGTCGGGCAGTTCCGTCCGCCGGCCCTCCTCGCGCAGGAGTTCCAGGCCGCGCGTGCCGTTGAGGAGATCGAGGAAGCCGCCGGTCGCGCGGTCCATCGGACCCAGCGTCAGAGCGTGTGCCGGAGTCATCCCGAATTGGACGGTGTTGAGGTCGCGCCAGCCGCGCCGCAGCGCGGGTTTCACCATCGGATGCATAACAGGCCCCCGTTGCCCGAGAAGGTCGACGCCTGCCAGCTTGCCCGGAACGGGCGCCGGGCGGCGGAAGTTGTCCACAGGCCCTGGGTGATAGTCGTACAAATCAAAGCGCGCGGTGGGCGATCGAAGTGGAACCGCCCCCGGAGCCGGGACTTCCCCCCGGCACAACCGGTAACGTCGGGGCGTGCCCGCCGACCCACTGCAGAGCGCCGGAACCCCACAGCGCGGCGCGACGAGCCAGCCGCCCGGCGGCCCGGGGGCGAGCCCGATCGAGGTGCGCCGCAGCACCCGCCGGCGCAGGACGGTGTCCGCGTACCGCGAGGGCGACCGCACCATCGTGCTCATCCCGGCCCGGATGTCCGAGGCCGAGGAGCAGCGCTGGGTGAACGTCATGCTCGCCAAGCTGGCCGCCCAGGAGAGCAGGCGCGCCCCGGGCGACGCCGAGCTGACCGAGCGCGCCGAGCGGCTGTCGGCCCAGTACTTCGAGGGCCGGGCCCGGCCCGCCTCGGTCCGCTGGGTCACCAACCAGAGCACCCGCTGGGGGTCGTGCACCCCCGCCGAGGGCAGCATCCGCCTCTCCCACCGGCTCCAGGGCATGCCGGAGTACGTCGTCGACTACGTGCTCCTCCACGAACTGGCCCATCTCCTGGTGCCCGGTCACGGGCCGCGCTTCTGGCGGCTGCTGGAGGCCTACCCGCGCACCGAGCGGGCCCGGGGCTACCTCGAAGGCGTGGTGGCGGCCGAGCGGCTGCCCCATCTGCCCGGCGCGCGCGGGGAGTGACCCGCACCGCGCGGTGCGTGACCGGCCCGCGCGCGGTCTCCGGCACCGCTCGGCGGAGGTTCTGTACCGGCTCTGTACCGACTGCGTCCGTTGTCGGACTTTGCCGTTAGCCTGGCGCGACGCACTCACATCGGGATGGGGGACGGTCGTAACGCATGGCCAGGGAATTCCAACGGGGCCACAAGGCCCGGATCAGTGACCTCACCGCGGGCACGGATCTGTACGTAGGTGTGCAGATCTCCGCCCCCGGACTGAGCTTCGACATCAGCTGCTTCGGGCTCGACGCCGACGAACGGCTCTCCGACGACCGGTACTTCGTCTTCTTCAACCAGCCGAAGACCCCCGAGGAGGCCGTGCAGCTGCTCGGCGCCCAGGCGGGGGACACGGAGTCCTTCCGGGTCACGCTCGACCGGATCCCGCCGCAGATCCACAAGCTGTCCTTCACGGCGACGATCGACGGCGCCGGACAGATGTCGCAGGTGAATCCCGGATACCTCCGGATCGTCGCGGGCGGCGAGGAGGTGGCCCGGTACTCCTTCAGCGGTGCGGAGTTCTCCACCGAACGTGCCGTGATGCTGGGCGACTTCTACCTCAAGGACGTCTGGCGGTTCGCTGCCGTCGGACAGGGCTTCGACGGCGGCCTCGAGGCGCTGCTCAGGAACTTCGGCGGCGAGGTCCTCGAAGAGGAGGCCCCGGCACCGCAGCAGGCCCCGCCCGCCGCCAGCCCCGGTTTCGCCCCGCCCGCCTTCGGCGCCCCGGCCGCCCCGGCACCCGCACCCGCACCCGCGCCTGCCCCAGCACCCGCTCCCGCTCCCGCGCCCGCCCCGGCACCCGCTCCGCAGCCCGCCGCGCAGGGCTTCGCGCCCCCGCCGGGAGCCACACCGCCCCCGGCCCCGGCACCGGCGCCCCAGATGCACGCCCAGCCGACCATCGTCGCGCCCATGACGCCGCCCGGCGGCACCGTCCCGCCGCCCGCCCCGGCCCCGACGCCGCCCTACGGCCAGCCCGCCCCGCAGCAGCCCTACGGCCAGCCGCCCCAGCAGCAGCCGTACGGCCAGGCCGCGCCCGCCGCCCCGATGCCGCCCGGCTACGCCCAGCAGGCACCGCAGGCACCGCACGCGCCCCAGGCGCCGATGCCGCCCGGCTACGGCCAGCAGCCCCCCTTCGCCCAGGCCCCCGGCCAGCCCGCGCCGTACGGCGCCCCGCAGGGCATGCCCCAGGGCGGCGGGCAGGCGCCCGGCGTCGCGGCCGCACTGCAGCAGTTCAAGGAGTCGCCCACCGGGCAGCGCTGGACCCAGCAGAACAAGAAGATGGTCCGGGTCGACCTCGGCATCGGCGGTCAGCCGGTGCTCGCCCGCCAGGGCAGCATGGTGCTGTACCAGGGCAAGGTCGACTTCAGCTACAAGGGCGCCGGATTCGCCGGCCGCATCGCGGGCAACGCGACCGGCCAGGAGATGCAGCTGATGCGCTGCACCGGCCAGGGCCAGGTCTTCCTCGCCGACAACTCCACGATGCTTCACCCGATCGAGCTCCAGGGCGACGGCATCTGCGTCTCCGCGGAGAACGTGCTCGCCTTCGACGAGAGCCTCCAGTACGAGGTCCGGCGGATCGAGGGCCACGGCATCCCCGGCGGCGCGCTGTTCACCATGCAGTTCACCGGCGTCGGCACGATCGTCGTCAAGACCCACGGCACGCCCGTCGTGCTGCCGGTCACACCCACCACGTTCGCCGACTGCAACGCCGTGGTCGCCTGGTCGGCCGCCTCCCAGGTGGTCGTCTCCAGCCAGGTCCGGATGCGCCGCAACGCCTACCCCGGGGACACCGGCGAGAGCGTCAACCTCCAGTTCCGAGGCGCGCCCGGCAACTTCATCGTCGTCCAGCCGTACGAGGTCTGAGGGAGCCCGTCATGAACCAGCCGCTCGCGGGCTACGCTCCCGCACCCGTCGCCGCCCGCATGGACAACCACGGCAATCACATGCTGAAGGTCGCCATGCAGACCGGAAACGACCTCCTCGCGCGCGTGGGGTCGATGGTCGCCTATGAGGGGTTCATCCAGTACGAGCCCAACCCGCCGGCCGTGCGCCAGATCGCCCGCGACTGGGCCACCGGCGAGGGCGCGCCGCTGATGAAGTGCTCCGGCGACGGACTGCTCTACCTCGCCGACTACGGCGCCAACGTCGTCGTGATCAACCTCAACGGCGACGGCATCTCCGTCAACGCCACCAACCTGCTCGCCTTCGACGCGCACCTCACCTGGGGCGTGGAGCGGGTCAAAGGGCTGGCGAAGTTCGCCGGGCAGGGCCTGTGG
Organism: Streptomyces sp. NPDC001532; assembly: GCF_040298625.1. Classification (NCBI taxonomy): domain Bacteria; kingdom Bacillati; phylum Actinomycetota; class Actinomycetes; order Kitasatosporales; family Streptomycetaceae; genus Streptomyces; species Streptomyces sp. NPDC001532. The sequence continues at coordinate 222,858 of NZ_JBEPAL010000004.1, read as the reverse complement.
AACACCAAGATCTCCGGGCAGGGCTGGGTCGCGCTGACCTCCCGGGGCAAGCCGATCGTCGTCGACTGCGGCGGCGGCGAGGACGAGACGTACGTCGACCCGGACGCGCTCGTCGCCTGGTCGCCGAACCTCAAGGTGAAGGGCAAGCGCAGCTTCAAGGCGCAGTCCCTGATCGGCCGGGGCAGCGGTGAGGCCTACCAGATGGCCTTCTCCGGCCAGGGCATCGTCGTCGTCCAGCCCAGCGAGGACAGCACCGACCGCCTCCGGGTCCGGGGCTGAGGGGGAGCCAGAAACGTCATGCAGAGCCCGCTTTTCGCCTACACCGACCAGCAGACCCAGGACCGCTGGGGCCTGCAGAACAAGCAGATGCTGCGCGTCACCCTGGAGGGCCACGACGACATCCTGGCCCGCAAGGGCACCATGGTCGCCTACCAGGGCCTCGTGGAGTTCGACGCGGAGTTCCAGAGCAACAGCCAGTCCCGCGATCGCGCCCGCACGGGCGAGGGCCTGGACCTGATGCGCTGCCACGGGCAGGGCACGGTCTACCTGGCCAACCTCAAGCAGCACGTCCATCTGGTGGACGTCGACCAGGACGGGCTCACCGTCGACAGCAGCTACGTCCTCGCCATGGACTCCTCGCTGCACCACGAGGTCATCGCCGTCGACAGCCTCTACGGCATCTCCGGCTCCGGGAAGTACCAGCTCAACATCACCGGCCGCGGCAAGGTCGCCCTGATGACCTCGGGCATGCCGCTGATGCTCCAGGTGACGCCGGACAAGTACGTCAACTGCGACGCCGACGCGATCGTCGCCTGGTCCACCGGGCTGCGGGTGCAGATGCAGGCCCAGACGCACTCCAGCGGCATCTGGCGGCGGCGCGGCAACACCGGCGAGGGCTGGGAGCTCAGCTTCATGGGTTCCGGGTTCGCGCTGGTCCAGCCGAGTGAACTGCTGCCGCCGCAGAACGCCCAGATCGGTTCGGGCATCGCCGCGCAGTACGGGATGGGCCAGCAGGGTGTCCGCGGGCAGAACCAGGGCAACGTCTGGAGCTGAGCCGGGAGAACCGGCAAGGGGTGACCGCCTGGGCGGTCACCCCTTACGCGTTCACAGCCTGGCCCGCGTCGCCTCCAGCAGCCGCACGACCGACTCGTCGGCCACGTCGGCCACCTCGTCGTAGGCGAACCAGCGCAGGTCCAAGGACTCGTCGCTGATCGCCTGGACCGCGTCCCACGGCGCCAGCACGGCGTACTGGACGTCGAAGTGGACGTGGCACGGCGGGGGGATCGGATGGCGGTCCAGGCGCACCGGGCCGCCCGGCAGCAGGGTCAGGCCCGCGACGCCGGACTCCTCCGTCGCCTCCCGCAGGGCCGCCGCCGCCAGCGAGACGTCCGCCGGCTCGCAGTGGCCGCCCATCTGGAGCCACATCCGCAGCTTGCGGTGGAGCGTGAGCAGCACCCGGCCCTGTTCCGGATCGACGACCAGGGCGCTCGCCGTGAGGTGACCGGCGTGACAGGCCTTCCACAGGCCGTCCGGATGGCCGGCGAGGTGGTCCAGATAGGCCTGGCGCAGTTCTTCCTGGCCCTCGGCCTGGCGGCCCTCGTACTCCTTCAGGACGAGGACCGCGTCGTCGTACAGGCTCACTCGGTGCCGTCACCCTCGCCGTCGTCGTCGGCCCGGGATCCGCCCTTGCCGTCGTCGTCCTCGGTGTCCTTGGCGTCCTTGTCCTTCTTCCGCAGGTCGGGCTTGCCCGCCGCCTCGCCGAGCATCTTGTCCCACTCGGAGAAGTCCATGTGCTCGCGGTGGACGAAACCGTCCGGGTCGTCCAGGTCGGTGGCCGTCGGCAGCATGTCCGGGTGCGACCACAGCGCGTCCCGGCCGTCCACGCCACGCGCGTCCGTGAGCGAGGCCCACAGGCGGGAGGCGTCGCGCAGCCGGCGCGGGCGCAGCTCAAGACCGATCAGCGTGGCGAACGTCTGTTCGGCCGGGCCGCCCGAGGCGCGGCGCCGCCGCAGGGTCTCGCGCAGGGCGTCGGCGGAGCTCAGGCGGGGCTTGGCGGCCGCGTGCACGACGGCGTCCACCCAGCCCTCCACCAGCGCCAGGGCGGTCTCCAGACGGGCCAGCGCCGCCTTCTGCTCCGGGGTGTCCTCCGGCTGGAACATGCCCTGCTGAAGCGCGTCCTGAAGCTGCTCCGGGTTCTGCGGGTCGAACTGGCCGACCACGTCCTCCAGCTTGGCGGTGTCGACCTTGATGCCGCGCGCGTAGCCGTCGACCGCGCCGAACAGGTGCGAGCGCAGCCACGGCACATGGGCGAAGAGACGCTGGTGGGCGGCCTCGCGCAGGGCGAGATACAGCCGCACCTCCTCCTTCGGGACACCGAGGTCCTTGCCGAAGGCCTCGATGTTCACCGGCAGCAGCGCGGCCCTGCCGGCCGGGCCGAGCGGCAGGCCGATGTCGGTGGAACCGACGACCTCGCCGGCCAGCACACCGACGGCCTGTCCGATCTGCGTGCCGAACATGGCGCCGCCCATCGAGCGCATCATGCCGATCAGCGGGCCGGCCATGGCCTGCATCTCCTCCGGCAGGACGTCGCCCATGGCGGTGCCGACGCGCTCGGCGACCGGGTCGACCAGTTCCTTCCAGGCGGGCAGGGTCGCCTCGACCCATTCCGCGCGGCTCCAGGCCACGGCGGAGGCGGCGCCGGACGGCAGGGAGGTGGCGTCGTCCAGCCACAGGTCGGCCAGGCGGACGGCCTCCTGGACCGCGGAACGCTCGGCGGGGCCGACGCTGGCGTCCTTGGTGCCGTCCGACGTGCCCTGGGAGACCGTCTGGCGGGCGATCTGCTTGGCCATGTCCCAGTTCACCGGGCCGCCCTCGTAGGAGAGCATCTGGCCCAGCTGCTGGAACGCGGCGCCCAGGTCGGTGGGGTTCAGGGAACCGAACATGGCAGCGAGCGGATTGTCCGCACCGCCTCCCAAGCCACCGGCGCCGGGCAGCGACCCGAAACCGAACGGGTTGGCCGGTCCCTGCCCACCGCCGCTCTGCTGGTCCTTCTTCTTGCCCTCGTCGCCGTTCTCCGGCTCCTCCGGCGGAAGGCCGAATCCGAATGGGGTGTCACTCACGGGATTCCTCGGCTGGTAAGGCCGCCGGTTCTTCACCCGACGGCACGACTGCCCGACAACACCACCCAGCGTAGACACCTGGGGCGGATCGGGCCTCGGTGCTTCGCCGACAGAGGGCCTGCGGCAGGATGGATGCCACCTGGTACGTACGCGTCCCTCGCGCTCGTATTGAAGACAACCGCTGGAGACACCCGGTGAGTTCCCCAGACCCGCAGGTTCGCGCAGCGCGAAACCACTCAACCTCTCCCGCCGCGCGCGGGCCCGTCGTCGCCGTCACCGGCGCCGCGTCCGGCGTCGGCGCGCTGCTCACCGCGCGGCTGGCCGCGTCGGAGGAGATCAAGCAGGTCATCGCCATCGACGAGCGGCGCGGCGAGTGCGCGGACGCGCAGTGGCACATTCTCGACGTACGCGATCCGGCCATCGCCGAGAAGCTGCGCGGTGCTGACGTCGTCGTGCATCTCGCGCTCGACCTCGACCTGGAGACCGATCCCGCCGCCCGGACGGCCTACAACGTCCGGGGGACACAGACCGTGCTCACCGCGGCCGCGGCGGCCGGGGTGCACCGCGCGGTGCTGTGCACCTCCGCGATGGTCTACGGGGCGCTCCCCGACAACGAGCTGCCGCTGTCCGAGGACGCCGAGCTGCGGGCCACCGCGGAGGCGACCGGCGTCGGCGACCTCCTGGAGGTCGAGCGGCTGGCCCGGCGGGCGCCCCGCGCGCACCCCGGGCTCAATGTCACCGTGGTGCGGCCCGCCGTGCTGGTCGGCGGCACCGACACCGCGCTGACCAGGTATTTCGAGTCGCCACGGCTGCTGGTGGTGGCCGGGTCGCGGCCCGCCTGGCAGTTCTGCCACGTCGACGATCTGTGCAGCGCTCTGGAGTACGCCGTCCTGGAGAAGGTCGACGGGGAACTCGCCGTCGGCTGCGACGGCTGGCTGGAGCAGGAAGAGGTCGAGGAGCTGAGCGGCATCCGGCGGATGGAGCTGCCCTCGGCGGTCGCGCTGGGCGCGGCGGCCCGGCTGCACCGGATCGGGCTGACGCCGTCCCCGGCCGGGGACCTGGCGTACACGATGTACCCCTGGGTGGTGAGCGGCAGCCGGCTGCACGACGCCGGGTGGCGTCCGCAGTGGACCAACGAGGAAGTGCTCGCCGAGCTCCTGGAGGAGGTCTCCGGGCGGCACACGGTGGCCGGGCGGCGGCTCGGCCGCAAGGACGCGACGGCGGCCGGGGCCGCCGGGGCGACGGTCGCCCTGCTGGGCGCGGCGGCCGTGGTGCGGCGGGCGCGCAAGGCCCGCCGGCGGATCTGAGACGGGCGGCGCCCGCCGCCGCTGTAGGAGGCTCCAAAGCAGTGGCCTCCGGCACGGGGGAAAGGGCTATTCCTTGTCGTCCGCGGGCTGAGGCACGATGGGGGTATGGCTGTCACGAACGATCACCCCGGTGAGCAGGGCGCTCAGGAGCCCATCAAGCTGATCGGCATCCGGGAAACGCCGCTCTCCCTGGACGAGGTCTTCCGCGCGGTGGGGGACGACGCCGCCGGGGGCACCGCGCTGTTCGTGGGGACCGTGCGCAACCACGACGGCGGCGCGGACGTCGACGAGCTGGGCTACTCCTGCCATCCGAGCGCCGAGGCGGAGATGCGGCGGATCGCGGAGAAGGTCGTCGCCGACTTCCCGGTGCGCGCGCTGGCCGCGGTGCACCGCGTGGGCGACCTGCGGGTCGGCGACCTCGCCGTCGTCGTCGCCGTGTCGTGCCCGCATCGCGGTGAGGCCTTCGAGGCCTGCCGCAAGCTGATCGACGACCTCAAGCACGAGGTGCCGATCTGGAAGCACCAGCGGTTCTCCGACGGCACCGAGGAGTGGGTCGGCGCCTGCTGACCGGCGCTCCACCCCGGTGTCGACCTCCGGTTGCGTAACCGCACCCCTGGCGTGAGCGTTGTCAGTGCGGATGGTTAATCTGCTGATCAGTCAGTTGCGGACGCCTACGTGGGGTTGGGAGGTCGGCATGGCGGCGCTCGCCTGGTTGCTGATTCCGCTTGTGGCTGCGATCGGCGCGGGCCTGTGGGGCGTGTGGGCCAACAGGACCCGCAAGGCGCGCAGTGACGGACCCGAGCTCGACGGGTACGCCCGGTTCCGCGCGGCCATGGAGAAGTCCCACTCGGGCAGCTGACCGCGGGGCCGCCCTGACGGTGTGCTGACAGAGGCGTCCCGTACTGTCGAGGCATGCCACGCCGCACCGCGACGCTGCTCGCCTCCACCCTGATGCTGATCGCGCTCCTGTGCGCGGGGGTCCTCATCCCCGTGCCGTACTCCGAGATGTCCCCGGGGCCGACGGTCAACACGCTGGGCGAGCACGACGGCGAGCCGGTGCTCCAGATCTCCGGGCGCAAGACGTATCCGACGAGCGGCCACCTCAACATGACCACCGTCCGCGTCACCAGCGCCGACTACCGGATGAACCTGGTCGAGGCCGTCTACGGCTGGCTGGCGCACGACAACAAGGTCGTGCCGCACGACACGCTCTACCCGGACGGCAAGACCGAGGAGGAGTCCACCCAGGAGAACGCCGAGGAGTTCAGCCAGTCCCAGGAGAGCGCCAAGGTCGCCGCCCTGAAGGAGCTGGACGTCCCGGTGGAGTCCTGGGTGATCGTCTCGACCGTGGTGAAGGGCTCCCCGGCCGAGGGCAGACTGCACGCGGGCGATGTGATCAAGGCGGTCGACGGTACGACGGTGAAGGAGCCGGCGGACGTCGCCGAGCTGGTCACCAAGCACCAGCCGGGTGAACCGGTGCGCTTCACGATCGTGCCGGCCAAGGAGCAGGCCGCCGCCGAGAAGGAGAAGCGGGCGCCGGTGAAGACCGAGAACATCACCATCACCACGGCGGCCTCCGACGACAGCGGCGACAGGCGCGCCATCGTCGGGATCTCGGCGGGCACCGACCACACCTTCCCGTTCACCATCGACATCAAGCTGGCCGACGTGGGCGGCCCGAGCGCGGGTCTGATGTTCGCGCTGGGCATCTACGACAAGCTCACCCCGGGCGATCTCACCGGCGGCAGGTTCGTCGCCGGCACCGGCACCATCGACGACGCCGGCAAGGTCGGCCCGATCGGCGGCGTGGAGATGAAGACGGTCGGCGCGCGGAACAAGGGGGCCGAGTTCTTCCTGACGCCCGCCGACAACTGCGCGAGCGCCGCCAAGGACACCCCCGAGGGCCTCACCCTGGTCAAGGTGGACACCATCGACGACGCCCTGGACGCCCTCGAGGACATCCGCGGCGGGAACACCGCCGACCTGCCGAAGTGCACGGCCAAGGGCTGACCGGCCCGCCGCCCGGCACGGCCGGGGCGCCCCGCGCCGCGCGGGCGCCCCACCGCCGTGACCGGACCTCTCAGTCCGCGAAGGTCGCCGTCAGCGCCTCGGCCAGTCCGGGCACCAGGTCCGAGCCGGTCAGCACCTCGGTCGGCGAGTCCTTCTCCCGCAGCCGCAGAGCGGACTCGCGCGAGCCGTCCCGCAGGACGGCGACCGTCATACGGACCTCCTGGCGTTCGGGGTGACGGGCCACCCACCGGGTGAGCGCGGCCTCGTCGAGGTCCTTGGGAACCTGGGCCTCCGCGGACGGCGGCAGCATCAGGCGCTCCACGGTCAGCGCGCAGCCGACCACGGCGTCGGGCCAGGCGATGGTGCCCAGGAACTCGTCGAGCGGCTTGTCCGAGGGGATTTCGTCCTGCTCGATCGGGGTGAGGGCGGTGCTGTTCTCCTGCTCGTCCCCCAGGCCGAGCTGCGCCGCGAGGGAGGGCTCCTGGGCCCGCAACCGCGCGGTGTCTACAAGGGCGAAAAGGCGGGCGGGCTGGTCCCAGCCGAGGCCGGAGACGTACTCGTCGATCTCGAGCACGGCCCGGGTGAGCGGGCTCGCCGCCATGGGAGTGTTGGACATGGTCACAATCCTGCCTCGTTCCCGGCCCGAATCGGGAACCGAGTAAAGCGTGAGTAAGTTGCATAGGTGAGGGCCTACGATCACGGGGCCCCGGGACGGCCCACGAAAACGGGGGCCTGACAGACCAACAGCGAACTTCGAGGTGCCACCTTGGCTTTCCAGATGCCGGACCGCGGCGGAGGCCCGACGGGGCCACGGATCAGAGTGGGCCGCCCGTCCCGGCGTGTCCGGACCCTGCTCATGACGCTGGGCGTCCTTGCCGTCCTCGGCATGGCGTTCACCATGTTCGCGGGTTTCTGGACCGACTGGCTCTGGTACCGCTCGGTGAACTACTCGTCCGTCTTCACCACCACCCTGTGGACCAAGATCGGACTCTTCTTCGTCTTCGGCCTGCTGATGGCGTTGGCGGTCGGCTTCAACATCTGGCTGGCGCACCGGCTGCGGCCGCCGCTGAGCGCGATGTCGATGGAGCAGCAGAGCCTCGACCGCTACCGGATGGGCATCGCGCCGTACAAGAAGTGGCTGCTGCTCGGGATCACCGCCCTGGTGGGGCTGATCGCCGGCGCCTCCGCTTCGGGTCAGTGGCGGACCTGGCTGATGTGGGTCAACGGCGTGCCCTTCGGGCAGAAGGACCCGCAGTTCCACCTGGACGTCAGCTTCTACGCCTTCGACCTGCCCTGGTACCGGTTCCTGCTCGGCTTCGGCTTCGCCGCCGCGATCCTCTCCGTGATCGCCGCCGCGCTCACCCACTACCTGTACGGCGGGCTGCGCGTCACCAGCCCGGGTGCGCGCGCCACGGCCGCCGCCACCGGCCACCTGTCGGTGCTGATCGGCATCTTCGTGGCGCTGAAGGCGGTCGCGTACTGGCTCGACCGGTACGGCCTCGCGGTCAAGTCCAGCGACTTCAAGGCCACGGACAACTGGACCGGCCTGAGGTACGTCGACGCCAACGCCTATCTGCCGGCCAAGACGATCCTGTTCTGCATCGCCGTCATCTGCGCCCTGCTGTTCTTCGCCACCCTGTGGCGGCGCACCTGGCAGCTGCCCGTCATCGGCTTCGGCCTGATGGTGCTGTCGGCGATCCTCATCGGCGGTCTGTACCCGGCGATCGTCCAGAAGTTCCAGGTCCAGCCGAACGAGCAGGCCAAGGAAGCGCCGTACGTCGAGAAGAACCTCGCGGCCACGCGTGAGGCCTACGGCATCGACGGGACGAAGGTCAGCGACTACGCGGGCACCAGCAAGACCGAGGACAAGACGCAGCTGCGTGACGACGCGGACGGCGCGGCGAGCATCCGGATCATGGACCCGAACATCGTCTCGCCGACGTTCCAGCAGCTCCAGCAGATGCGTAACTACTACGCGTTCCCGACCAACCTGGACGTCGACCGCTACAGCGAGGACGGCAAGGACCAGGACACGGTCATCGGTCTGCGCGAGCTGAACCTGGCCGGCATCCCGAAGAAGAACTGGATCAACAACCACTTCCGCTACACCCACGGCTACGGCGTGGTCGCCGCCAAGGGCACCACCGCCGACGCCGAGGGCCGCCCGGTCTTCACCGAGTCCGACCTGCCGTCGCAGGGCGACCTCGGGACGTACCAGCAGCGGGTGTACTACGGCGAGAAGACCACCACGTACTCGATCGTCGGCGGTCCCCAGAAGGAGATCGACTACTCCGACGACAGCGGTGAGAAGACCTACAGCTACGAGGCCAAGAGCGGGGTCAACCTCTCCAGCCCGGTCAACCGGGCCGCGTACGCGGTGGCGTTCAACGAGCCGCAGATCCTCTACTCCGGTGCCATCGGCGAGGGTTCGCGGATCCTGTACAACCGCACGCCGAAGGAGCGCGTCGAGGCGGTCGCCCCGTGGCTGACCATCGACGGCGACGCCTACCCGGCGGTCGTGGACGGCAAGATCCAGTGGATCGTCGACGCCTACACGACGACGAACGGCTACCCCTACGCCTCCCGGACGACCCTCGGCGACACCACCGCCGACTCGCTGACCGCGACCAACGACTCCCGCGCGGTGGTCGCCCAGCAGAACCAGGTCAACTACATCCGCAACTCGGTCAAGGCGACCGTCGACGCGTACACCGGTGAGATCAAGCTCTATCAGTGGGACACCAAGGACCCGGTCCTCAAGACCTGGATGAAGGCGTTCCCGGACACGGTGGAGCCGAAGAGCGCCATCTCCGAGTCGCTGATGGCCCATCTGCGCTACCCGCAGGACCTGTTCAAGGTCCAGCGCGAGCTGCTGACCCGCTACCACGTGAAGGACGCCGAGACGTTCCTCAGTGGCAGCGAGGTCTGGCAGGTGCCGGACGACCCGACCAACAAGACGGGCGACGCGGTTCCGCCGTACTACCTGAGCATGAAGATGCCCGACCAGCAGGAGCAGGCGTTCTCGCTGACGACCACCTTCACGCCCAACGGCCGGGACAACCTGAGTGCGTTCATGGCGGTCGACGCCGAGGCCGGCACCGACGGCTACGGCCAGATCAGAATCCTGAAACTGCCGACGAGCACCACGGTCTCCGGACCCAAGCAGGTGCAGAGCCAGTTCAACTCCGAACAGGACATCGCCGAGTCGATCAGGCTGCTGAGAGGCGGCGACTCGGAGGTGGAGTACGGCAACCTGCTGACGGTGCCGCTGGACGGCGGGCTGCTCTACGTGGAGCCGGTCTACGTCCGCGGTGGCGGGCTCAAGTACCCGCTGCTGCGCAAGGTGCTGGTGACGTACGGCGGCAACACCGCGTTCGAGGACACCCTCGAGGAAGCCCTCAACAAGGTGTTCGGCGCGGAGGGTTCGGCGCCCCGGCCACCGGAGGAGGAGGACGGCGACACCACGCCGCCGCCGACCACCGGTGATCCGACGGTCGAGGACGCGCTCTCCGACGCCCAGAAGGCGTTCGAGGCCGGCCAGGAAGCCCTCCAGAAGGGCGACTGGGAGGCCTACGGCCGGGCGCAGGCGGACCTCGAGGACGCGCTGAAGCGGGCCGAGGAGGCTCAGTCGCAGGCAGACGGCACCGGCGGTGACACCGGCGGTGACAACGCCGGGGACGGCGACGGTGGCGGTGACGGTGGCGGGGAGAGCGGCGCCACCGGTGGTCCCAGCCCCAGCCCCAGTAGCTGAGCGAATGCTCCCCTCGCGCCGTGGTACGGTTGACACACAACGGCGCGGGGTGGAGCAGCTCGGTAGCTCGCTGGGCTCATAACCCAGAGGTCGCAGGTTCAAATCCTGTCCCCGCTACTGAAAGACGAAGGCCCGGATCCTCAAGGATCCGGGCCTTCGTCTGTGTGCGAACTCATGTGCCGGTCCGCGCGATCGCCGTGCCGCCGTGGGGAGTTGGGCGATCTGTGTTTGACTTGTCTCTCTGTGGGCATGTCGACAAAACGCTGAAGTGACCTCACTGGCTGCGGTATACCAGGTGTACCCGGGTTGCGGGTGGTGCGACGATGGACGTTATGGGGGACATGGCAACTCTGTTCGAGACAGGGCGGTTTGTGCAACCTTCCGGCCAGGAGGAGACCCGCGACGAGGCCGGTGAGGCTGCCGAGGAGGCCCGGCAGCGGCTCGCCGCGGAGGCCGGCGACGCCGAGGCGATGAGCGTTCTCGGGGCCATGCTGCTGCGCCGCGGAGATCTCGACGGAGCCGAACCCCATCTGCGGGCCGCCACCGCGGCCGGGGACCGCGCCGCCGCGAACAACCTGGGAGTCCTCCTCCATCAGCGGGGCTACCCGGACGAGGCCGCCGGATGGTGGCGGATCGCCGCCGTCGCCGGGTCCGCCGCGGCGGCGCACGCGCTCGGCAGACACCACCGCGAGCGCGGTGACGAGCCCGCCGCCGAGTACTGGCTGCGCCAGTCCGCGGAGCAGGGCCACGCGCTGGGCGCGTACGCGCTCGCCGACCTGCTGGAGCACCGCGGGAGCGACGAGGCCGAGAAGTGGATGCGCGCCGCCGCCGAGCGGGGCCACCGCGAGGGCGCCTACCGGCTGGCGCGGGCCCTTGACCGGCGGGCTGCCGGCACGGGGGAGGCCGACGGTGACAACGGTGTCGCGACCGGGGCGGGTGTCGCCGGTGCCGCGGGCGCCGTGGCCGGCGGTGCGGGTGCCGGGATCCGGGCCGGGGCGGTGGAGGAGGCCGAGCAGTGGTACCGGCAGGCCGCCGCGCGCGGCCACCGGCGGGCCGCGCTGTACCTCGGGGCGATCCTGGAGCGGCGCGGGGAGCTGAAGGAGGCCGGGCGCTGGTACCTGACCTCCGCCAAGGACGGGGAGGCCCGTGCCGCCTGCGCGCTCGGCTTCCTGCTGCGGGACGCCGGGGACGAGGAGAGCGCCGCCGTGTGGTGGCTGCGGGCCGCGCAGGAGGGCGACGGCAACGCGGCCAACGCGCTGGGCGCGCTGCACGCCGAGCGCGGGCAGACGCAGACCGCGGAGCGGTGGTACCGCGCGGCGATGGACGCCGGCGATGTGAACGGCGCCTACAACCTCGCGCTGCTCTGCGTCGAGCAGGGACGGACCGCGCAGGCCGAGCAGTGGTACCGGCGGGCCGCGTACGCCGGGCACCGGGAGGCGGCGAACGCGCTGGCCATCCTGCTGCTCCAGGGTGGCGACGAGACCGGCGCCGAGCCGTGGTTCTCCAAGGCCGCCGAGGCCGGCAGCGTGGACGCCGCGTTCAACCTGGGGATCCTCTACGCCGGGCGGGGCGAGGACGCCGCCGCCCTGCGGTGGTACGAGCGGGCGGCGGCCGCCGGGCACACCGAGGCGGCCCTCCAGGTCGGGATCGCCCGGCTGCGGGACGGCGACGAGCAGGAGGCCGAGCGGCATCTGCGGTGCGCGGCCGGCGGCGGCAGCGCGGAGGCCGCGTACCGGCTGGCGGCGGTGCTGGACGCCCGGCAGCCGGCCGGGGCGGGGCCGGAGCTGGGGGAGCCGGTGCACCGGCGGACCGAGTGCGAGGAGTGGTACGAGCGGGCGGCGTCCCAGGGGCACCGGCGCGCGCAGGTGCGGGTCGGGATGCTGGCGGCGGCGCGCGGGGACGTCGTCGAGGCGGCCCGGTGGTACCGGGAGGCGGCCGAGGCGGGCTCGCGCAACGGGGCGTTCAACCTGGGTCTGCTGCTGGCCCGGGAGGGGAGCGAGCCGGAGGCGGTGGTCTGCTGGAAGCGCGCCGCCGACGACGGGCACGGACGGGCGGCGCTCCGGCTCGCCCTGGTCTACGCGCGTCGCGGTGAGCTGGTGGAGGGCCAGCGCTGGGCCGATCTCGCGGTGCGCCTCGGCCCGGCCGAGGTGGCCGAGCGGGCGGCGCGGCTGCGGGACGCGCTGCGGGAGGAACTGTCCGCGTGAGGGCTCGCGCGAGGTGCGGCGAGTGTGCGAGAGAGAAGGGATTTGCTTCCGGCGGCAGGGTTGACGTAGTGTTCCATTCATCGACGCGGGGTGGAGCAGCTCGGTAGCTCGCTGGGCTCATAACCCAGAGGTCGCAGGTTCAAATCCTGTCCCCGCTACTGAAGGCCGAGGGCCGGAATCCGAAAGGGTTCCGGCCCTCGGTGCGTTTGCGGATTCACCGGCGTGACCGTGACGAGGCGCCGAGGGGTACGAGAAAGGCCCTGACGATCGTCAGGGCCTTCTTCCGTGTGCGTGGCGTGTGCCGTGCGGCGCGCTACGCCGCCGTGCAGTTCGGGCAGATGCCGCGGTACGTCACCTCGACGTCCGACACCGTGAAGCCGAAGCGCTCCGAGTCGGGGAGGTCCGCCAGCGGGTTGCCGACGGGGTGGACGTCACGGATGGAACCGCACTGGGCGCAGACCAGGTGGTGGTGCGGCCGGTGTGCGTTCGGGTCGTACCGCTTGGCGCGCTTGTCGGTGCTGACCTCGATGACCTCGCCGAGGGAAACCAGCTCGCCGAGGGTGTTGTAGACGGTCGCCCGGGAGATCTCGGGCAGCTTCGCGACGGCTCGGGCATGGACCTCGTCGGCAGTGAGGTGCACGTGCTCGCCGTCGAGGACCTCGGCCACCACGCGCCGCTGCGCGGTCATCCGCCATCCGCGTCCGCGCAGCCGATCAAGAAGGTCGCTCATGGAGACCAGCCTAACAGCAAGGGACCTGAGTCCCGAATGGGTGTGATTTTGGAGTCTTCCTGGAGTTGGAGACTCACTTGACTTAGACAATGTCCATTGTAGGATCGAGCTCGGCATTAGCCAAGGACAGGCAAGACCACGAAGGGCGCGGAAGTGACTCAGGGACCGCTCACCACCGAAGCCGGTGCTCCGGTAGCCGACAACCAGAACAGCGAGACCGCGGGCGTCGGCGGCCCCGTGCTCGTCCAGGACCAGCTCCTCCTGGAGAAGCTGGCCCACTTCAACCGCGAGCGCATCCCGGAGCGTGTGGTGCACGCCCGCGGCGCCGGTGCCTACGGCACCTTCACGGTGACCGCCGACGTCACGAAGTACACGCGGGCCAAGTTCCTCTCCGAGGTCGGCAAGCAGACCGAGACCTTCCTGCGGTTCTCCACCGTGGCCGGCAACCTCGGTGCCGCCGACGCCGTGCGCGACCCGCGTGGCTGGGCGCTGAAGTTCTACACCGAGGAGGGCAACTACGACCTCGTCGGCAACAACACCCCCGTGTTCTTCATCCGCGACGCGATCAAGTTCCCGGACTTCATCCACACCCAGAAGCGCGACCCGTACACCGGTTCCACCGAGGCGGACAACGTCTGGGACTTCTGGAGCCTGTCGCCCGAGTCCACCCACCAGGTGACCTGGCTGTTCGGCGACCGCGGCATCCCCGCCTCGTACCGTCACATGGACGGCTTCGGCTCGCACACGTTCCAGTGGAACAACGAGGCCGGCGAGGTCTTCTGGGTCAAGTACCACTTCAAGACCGACCAGGGCATCAAGAACCTGACCCAGGCCGAGGCCAACAAGCTCGCCGGTGAGGACCCCGACTCCCACCAGCGCGACCTGCGCGAGGCCATCGAGCGCGGCGACTTCCCGTCCTGGACCGTGTACGTCCAGATCATGCCCGCGGCCGAGGCGGCGAACTACCGCTTCAACCCCTTCGACCTCACCAAGGTGTGGCCGCACGCGGACTACCCGCGCATCGAGATCGGCAAGCTGGAGCTCAACCGCAACCCGCAGAACGTCTTCGCGGAGGTCGAGCAGAGCATCTTCTCGCCCGCCCACTTCGTGCCGGGCATCGGTCCCTCCCCGGACAAGATGCTCCAGGGCCGGCTGTTCGCCTACGGCGACGCGCACCGCTACCGCGTCGGCATCAACGCCGACCACCTGCCGGTGAACCGTCCGCACGCCACCGAGGCGCGCACCAACTCGCGGGACGGCTTCCTGTACGACGGGCGCCACGGTGCCGCGAAGAACTACGAGCCGAACAGCTTCGGCGGCCCGCAGCAGACCGGCCGGCCGCTGTGGGAGCCGTTCGACGGCTTCACCGGCGGCACCGGCAACCACGCCACCCCGCGGCACGCCGAGGACGACGACTTCGTCCAGGCGGGCAACCTGTACCGGCTGATGAGCGCCGAGGAGCAGGAGCGGCTCATCGACAACCTGGCGGGCTTCATCGCCAAGGTCTCGCGCGAGGACATCATCGAGCGCGCGATCGGCAACTTCCGCAACGCGGACGCCGACTTCGGCAAGCGGCTGGAGGCCGCGGTCCAGGCCCTGCGCGGCTGAACGACCCACCAGCACTGGATCGCTTGTCGTGGACGGCGGGCCGGGTCCCCTCAGGGGCCCGGCCCGCCGGTGTTTCCGGGTGCTGTCAGGGTGTTTCCGGGTGCTGTCGGGGGTGGTCGGGGTCAGGCGGGGACGGGTGGGGCGGCGGTGGTCGTCGGGGCGGGGGAGGGCGTCGGGGCCTGCCGGCGCGGCGGGGCCCAGCAACGGAGGATGTCGCGGACGGAGACGATGCCGACCGGCTCGTCCCGGTCGAGCACGATGAGATGCCGGAAGCCGCCGTGCGCCATGGCGCGGGAGGCCTCCTCCAGGGTCCAGGCCGGAGCGGCGAAGACGACGTCGTTGGTGGTGTGGGCGTGCGCGAGTTCGGTGTCCGGGCTCTGGCCGAGCCCCACGGAGTTGAGGATGTCGCGTTCGGTGAGGATGCCGATTCCGCCGGCGTCGGGGTCGTGCACCAGGGCCGCGCCCACCCGACGGGCGGACATCAGGGCTGCGGCCTGGCGGAGGGTGTGGGTGGGGCCGATGGTGAGGACCACGGTGCTCATGGCGTCGCGGACGAGCATGGGCTGGAGCCACCTCCTTGGGAATCCCCCGGTTCCTGGAATCCCCGGTTCCCCGGTTCCGGGTTCGGTCCGGGACGGTTCTGGGATTGTTCAGGGATTCACAAATTCACAAGTGGGGGGACTCTCAGAGTGGCAGGCAAAGGGAGGGTCAACAAGGGGGCGCGGAAGCTCAGCGGCGCTGGTTCAGATGACCCAGCAGCTCGTCGTGGAGCAGGCCGTTCGACGCGGCCGCGTTGCCGCTGTCGACCCCCGGCCGGCCGTCCAGGCCGGTGAACGTGCCGCCGGCCTCCATGACGATGATCGCGTTCGCCGCCATGTCCCAGAGCGACAGCTCCGGTTCGGCGCACAGGTCGACCGAGCCCTCGGCCACCATCATGTACGGCCAGAAGTCGCCGTAGGCGCGGGTGCGCCAGACCTCGCGGGTCAGGTCCAGGAAGCCGTTCAGCCGGCCCTGCTCCTCCCAGCCGGAGAGCGAGGAGTACGCGAACGAGGCGTCGGAGAGCTTCGAGACGCGGGAGACATGCATGCGGGTGGCCTTCGACAGGCTGCGGCCGGTGAAGGCGCCGTGGCCCTTCGCCGCCCACCAGCGGCGGCCGAGCGCGGGGGCGGAGACCACGCCCACCACCGGCTGGTAGCCGCCCTCCCCGGCTTCCATCAGGGCGATCAGAGTGGCCCAGACGGGGACGCCGCGGACGTAGTTCTTGGTGCCGTCGATAGGGTCGACGACCCAGCGGCGGGGGCCGGTGCCCTCGATGCCGTACTCCTCGCCGAGGATCGCGTCCCGCGGGCGCGCGCGCTGGAGCTGCCCGCGGATGAGCTCCTCGGCGGCCTTGTCCGCCTCGCTGACCGGGGTCATGTCCGGCTTCGTCTCGACCTTGAGGTCGAGGGCCTTGAAGCGGTCCATGGTGGCGGCGTCCGCGGCGTCGGCGAGAACGTGGGCGAGGCGGAGGTCGTCGAGGTAGTCCGGCATATGAGGAACGGTATCCGGCGGGGCGGGGCCGGGGCCACACGGGGCCGGTGCGGGCTGTGCTGCGGAATGCGGCGCGGGGTGTGCGGCGGGCTTCGGCGGGGTGGTTCTCCCCGGTCATTTGTCCGTGCGGGAAGGGTTGACAGTGGTTTGGGGGGCGTCAAATCTGGGCGCAGGGTCGGTTCGGCGCGAGGGAGGCGATGATGCCTGCGGCGCGGGAGTCCTTGCTGGACGCCGCTTACACGGCGCTCGCGCGTCGGCCGTGGTCGGCGGTGCGGATGGTGGACGTGGCCGCGGCGGCCGGGGTGTCCCGGCAGACGCTGTACAACGAGTTCGGCAGCAAGGACGGGCTGGCCCGCGCGCTGGTGCGGCGGGAGGCGGACGGCTTCCTCGCCGGGGTCGAGCGGGTCCTCGCCACACCGGGGGACCTCCCGGACCGGCTGGCCGCCACCGCCGAGTGGACCGCTGCCGCCGCCCGGCGGAACGCCTTGGTCCGCGCCCTGTTCACGGGCTGCTGGAGCGAGCGGCTGCCCGCCCCGGTGCTCACCGCCGTACCGTCCACCTCGGCCGTGCCCGCGCAGCGGCGGGCGGACGGGCCGCTGCCGTCGCCCGGCGAGGTCGTGGTGATGGTGCGGGACCGGGCCGTCGCCGCGCTCGCGGGGCCCGGCGCGGATCAGGCGCAGGCCGACGAGCTGGGGCGGTCCTGCGAGCTGGTCGTCCGGCTGGCGCTGTCCTGCGTGGCGGCCCCGCCCGGCGAGGGCGGCGTCGCCGATCTGGTGCGCGGTGTGCTGCACCGCCAGCCGGCGTGAGGCGGGTGCACGGCGCGCGGCGGCGACAGGACGGGCAGCCTCAGCGCGGGCGGTTCGAGCAGCGCGGGCGGCCTCGGTGCGGGCTCGGGCGGGCTCGGGCGGCCTGGGGCGGCCCCGGCGGGCGGACGGCGGGCGGTCGGCCCTACTGCGCGGAGCCCGACAGCTGGAGACCGATCACGCCGATGATCACCAGGCTGATCGAGACGATCTTCAGGGTGGAGACGATGTCTCCGAGGAAGACCATGCCGTAGATCGCCGTACCGGCCGCGCCGATGCCGGTCCACACCGCGTACGCCGGGCCCACGTCGAGCTTCCTCAGGGACAGCGTCAGCAGTCCGAAGCTGCCGAGCGCGAAGACGCAGAAGGCGACGGTCGGCCAGAGCCGGGTGAATCCGTGCGAGAGCTTGAGGCAGACGGCGAAACCGGTTTCGAGCAACCCGGCCACGATGACCAGCAGCCACGCCATGTGCAGTCCTCCCGCTCTGGCCGAGCTTGCCTCCGGCTCGGTGCGATTATGCCCTTGCCGGACACCCGCCGGGACAAACAACGCGGAGGTCAGTCGCCCTCCCGGCGCTCCCGGGTGGCGAGCAGCCGGCGCAGCGAGTAGAGGCGGGCGGGGTCGGCGTGGCCCTCGGCCACCCAGGCGTCCAGCGCGCAGTCCGGCTCGTCGTGACTGCACGCGCGCGGGCAGCCCTCGGTGCCCGGCTGAAGGTCGGGGAAGGCGAGGATCACCCGGGACGGGTCGACGTGGTGGAGGCCGAAGGACCGCACGCCCGGGGTGTCGACCACCCAGCCGTCCGCGGCGGGCAGCGGGAGCGCGAGGGCGGAGGTCGTGGTGTGCCGGCCGCGGCCCGTCACCGCGTTCACATGGCCGGTCAGCCGCCGGCGCTCCTCCGCCACCAGCGCGTTGACCAGCGTCGTCTTGCCGACGCCGGAGTGCCCGACGAACGCGGTGATCTTGCCGCTCAGGTGCTCGCGCACCCGGTCCGCCGCGCCGCCGTTCTCCAGCTCGTCGCGGCTGGTGACGACGTACGGGATGTCGAGGTCGCCGTACAGCTCCAGCAGCTTGTCCGGCGGGGCGAGGTCCGACTTCGTCATCACCAGCAGCGGGGTCAGACCGCCGTCGAACGCGGCGACCAGACAGCGGTCGATCAGCCGCGGGCGCGGCTCCGGGTCGGCGAGGGCGGTGACGATGGCCAACTGGTCGGCGTTGGCGACGACCACCCGCTCGTACGGGTCGTCGTCGTCGGCGGTGCGGCGCAGCACCGAGCTGCGCTCGTCGATGCGGACGATCCGCGCGAGGGTGTCCTTCCTGCCGGACATGTCACCGACCAGGGCCACCCGGTCGCCGACCACGGCCGCCTTGCGGCCCAGTTCCCTGGCCTTCATCGCGAGGACCGTGCGGTCCTCGACGAGGCAGGTCAGGCGGCCCCGGTCGACGGTGAGGACCATGCCCTCGGCGGCGTCCTCGTGCTTGGGCCGGATGTTGGTGCGCGGCCGGTTGCCCTTGCGATTGGGGCGGCTGCGGATGTCGTCCTCGTCGGTGTGCTTGCCGTAGCGGCGCATGACTTTTCCCCGCGTCCCTAGGCCCCGAGCATCCCGGTCCACAGCTCGGGGAAGTCCGGGAGGGTCTTCGCCGTCGTCGCCACGTTCTCGATCCGTACCCCCTCGACCGCCAGGCCGAGGATCGCGCCGGCGGTCGCCATGCGGTGGTCCTCGTAGGTGCGGAAGGTGCCGCCGTGCAGCGGTCGCGGGCGGATGTGCAGGCCGTCGGCGGTCTCGGTGACATCGCCGCCCAGCTCGTTGATCACCTTGGTGAGGGCCGCCAGCCGGTCCGTCTCGTGCAGCCGCAGATGCGCCACACCGCGCAGGGTGGACGGCGAGTCGGCGAGCGCGGCGACCGCCGCGATGCCCGGGGTCAGCTCGCCCACGTCGCTCAGGTCGACATCGATGCCATGGATCGCACCCGAACCGGTGAACCTGAGGCCCTGCTCCGTCAGCTCGCAGGAGCCGCCCATCTCGGTGAAGATCTCCCGCAGCCGGTCGCCGGGCTGGGTGGTCCGCGCCGGCCAGTCCGGGATCAGGATCTTGCCGCCGGTCACCAGCGCCGCCGCGAGGAACGGCTGGGCGTTGGACAGATCCGGCTCGACCGTCAGATCACGGCCCAGCAGCGCGCCCGGCGTCACCCGCCACACGTTCGGCTCGCCGCCCGACTCGGGGGTGTCCACCTGGGCGCCGACCGCGCGCAGCATCTCGACCGTCATCCGGATGTGCGGCATGGAGGGCAGCGAGGAGCCGGTGTGCCGCACCTCGACCCCCTGGTTGAAGCGCGGACCGGACAGCAGCAGCGCCGACACGAACTGCGACGACGAGGACGCGTCGATCTCCACCCGGCCGCCGTCCAGCGCACCCCCGCCCTGCACCGTCAGCGGCAGCGCGCCGCGGCCGTCGTCGTCGATCCGGGCGCCCAGCACCCGCAGGGCGTCGATGACGCCGTTCAGGGGACGCTCGTACGACCGGGGGTCGCCGTCGAAGCGGATGGGGCCGTCGGCGAGCGCCGCGACCGGCGGCAGGAACCGCATCACCGTGCCCGCGTTGCCGACGTCGACGGTGGCCGGGCCGCGCAGTCCCGCCGGGAGCACCCGCCAGGCCTCGCCGGTGACGTCGGCGGCGCCCGCGCCGGCCGAGCTGGACGACACCGTCTCCTCGATGCCCACGCCCATCGACCGCAGCGCACCGGCCATCAGCAGGGTGTCGCGGGACCGCAGCGGGCGGCGCACCCAGCCCGGCTCGGAGGCGAGCGCGGCGAGCACCAGAGCGCGGTTGGTGACCGACTTGGACCCCGGCACGTGGACCGTCGCGTCGACGGCTCCGCTCGCGTGCGGGGCGGGCCAGAGGGCGGTGGGTGCGGCGGGGTTCGGGGCCATGCCCCCACTTTATAAGGAGGGGGATGGGCGGGCCCTCGTTCGGGTACGGCGCCGTTGTGGCTGGTCGCGCCCGGCCGGAAGCCGGTCGCCGACGGTGCCCTGCGCCCTGCGCGCCGCGCCGGCCGTCACCGGTCCAGCAGCCAGCGTCCGCCGCCGATCAGCGAGCACAGCGACACCGCGTGGAACAGGAACAGCCAGAGCGCGGCCGGGACGTTCGTCAGCCGGGACAGCTGGTCCGCGTCCGAGTCGCCGGCCCCGCCCCGGCGCCGCTTCGACTGGAGCTCGAACGCCGGGCGCACCCCGCCCAGCAGCAGGAACCACACGGCCGCGTACCCGAACGCCGCCTGCACCTGCGGCCCGGCCAGCCAGGACACCAGCAGGAAGGTGCCGCCGGTCAGCACCACCGTCAGGACGCCGTAGGCGTTGCGGATCATCACCAGCATCACCAGCAGCAGCGCCGTGGCCAGCCACAGCAGCAGGGTGAGACGTCCGGTGGCCAGCAGCGCGGCACCGCCCAGGCCGAGCAGCGGCGGCGCGGTGTAGCCCGCGGCGGCCGTGAGGATCATGCCGAGGCCGTACGGCTTGCCGCGGCTGACGGTGAGACCGCTGGTGTCGGAGTGCAGCCGGATGCCGGTGAGGGTGCGGCCGGTGAGCAGGGCGATCAGACCGTGACCGCCTTCGTGGGCGATGGTGATCGCGTTCCGGGAGAGCCGCCACGGACCCGGCGGGACGACTATGCACAGCGCGGCGACCAGGGTGGCGATCACCACCCACAGCTCGGGACCGGGCTGCGTGCCGACGAGTTCGTCCCACAGCGAGGTGGCGGTGTTGGCTTCCATGATTGCGGGGAGCTCCCTCGGTCGTGCGGAGTCTGGCAGTGTGGCACGCATGTGCGGACGGTATGCATCGAGTCGTGGGCCCGAGGATCTCGCGGAAGTCTTCGAGATAGAGAAGTGGGAGCCGGAGGAGACCCTGGCGCCGGACTACAACGTGGCGCCGACCAAGGAGGTCTACGCCGTTCTGGACCGCCCGGTGAAAGACGCCGACGATCCGCGTCCGGTTCGGCAGCTGCGCCGGCTCAAGTGGGGTCTGGTGCCGTCCTGGGCCAAGACGCCCGAGGGCGGCGCCCGGATGATCAACGCCCGCGCGGAGACCGTCCACGAGAAGCCCTCCTACCGCCGCGCCTTCGCCACCCGGCGCTGCATCCTGCCCGCCGACGGCTACTACGAGTGGGTCACCGGCACCCAGGAGCGGGAGCTGGAGGTCGAGGGCAGGCGCAAGCGGCCCCGCAAGCAGCCGTACTTCGTGCTGCCCGCCGACGGCTCGGTCTTCGCGATGGCCGGGCTGTACGAGTTCTGGCGGGACCGCACGCTGCCCGACGACCACCCGCGGGCCTGGTGGGTCACCTGCTCGGTGATCACCACCGACGCCGAGACCTCGCCGCTGGCCGTCGCCCCCGCCGAGGGCCCGGGCACCCTCGCCGACATCCACCCCCGGATGCCGCTGATGCTCACCCCGGACCGCTGGGACGCCTGGCTGGACCCCTCCCGCACCGACCCGGAGGAGCTGCGCGCCCTGCTCGCCCCGCCCCCGGCCGGCCTGATGCGCGCCTACCCGGTGTCCACGGCCGTCAGCAACGTCCGCAACAACGGGCCGGAGCTGCTCAAGGAGCTGGCGGGGCCCGAAGAGGGCACACTCTTCTGACGTGACGAACGAGATCACCGGCACCACAGAGACCGTCGAGACCGACGCGGGGACCGCCCGCATCACCTGGCACCGGGCCCCCGCGGCCCGCCTCGTCCTCGCCGTCAGCCACGGCGCGGGCGGCGGCATCGAGGCGCGGGACCTGGCCGCGCTCGCCGCCGCGCTCCCCTCGCACGGCGTGAGCGTCGCGCTGGTGGAGCAGCCGTGGCGGGTGGCCGGGAAGAAGATGGCACCCGCGCCGAAGACGCTGGACGTCGGCTGGCGCGGCATCTGGCCGGCGGTGAGCGCGCCGGGCCTGCCGGTGGTCTCGGGCGGACGCAGCGCCGGCGCCCGGGTGGCCTGCCGTACCGCCGTGGAACTCGGCGCGGCCGGGGTGCTGGCGCTCGCCTTCCCGCTGCACCCGCCGGGCAAGCCGGAGAAGTCCCGCGCCGAGGAACTGCTGGGGGCGGGCGTGCCGACCCTCGTCGTCCAGGGCGGCAACGATCCCTGGGGGCGGCCCGCGGAGTTCCCCGACGGCGACTTCGAGCTGGTGGAGGTGGCGTACGGCGATCACGGCCTCGCGGTGCCGAAGCGGGCGCCGGTGGACCAGCGGGAGGCCCTGGCGGTGGTCACGGACGCGGTCGCGCGGTGGACGGGGTCTCTCGGGTAAAGCTTCGGGAATGGCGCGGGCACGGTTCGGAAATGCCGCGGGCACGGTTCGGGAATGCGCGGCGCACCGAGGCTGTTGAGGCGGACAGAAGTGCTGACGACCAGCACCGACGTCGTAGGAAAGGAAGTCCGCCGCATGGGTTCGACCTTCTGCCCGAGCCGCAGCAGCCGCACTGACCTCGACTGGACGGTGCTGCACGCGGCCAAGACCGCCCCGCTGCGGGCGGCGGGCGGATCGGATCGACAAGCGACCCCGACCATGGGTCGTCTATCCTCCGATTCGAGTGGGACCGGTTTCGGTCCCGTCCGGAACTTTGAGGAGGTGGGTCCGGTCACCGGTACCGACGCAGGGACCGACAACGGCCAGGCGGAGCTGCCCGAGGGCCAGGGCGCCGGCGCGGACACGGGTGCGGAGACCACCGTGGAGCGCAGCGCGCGCTTCGAACGGGACGCGCTCGAATTCCTCGACCAGATGTACTCGGCCGCGCTGCGCATGACGCGCAATCCGGCCGACGCGGAGGACCTGGTGCAGGAGACGTACGCCAAGGCGTACGCGTCCTTCCACCAGTTCCGGGAGGGCACCAACCTCAAGGCCTGGCTGTACCGGATCCTGACCAACACGTTCATCAACTCGTACCGCAAGAAGCAGCGCGAACCGCAGCGCAGCGCGGCCGAGGAGATCGAGGACTGGCAGCTCGCCCGCGCCGAGTCGCACATGTCGACGGGCCTGCGCTCCGCGGAGTCGCAGGCGCTGGACCACCTGCCCGACTCGGACGTCAAGGAAGCCCTCCAGGCCATCCCCGAGGAATTCCGCATCGCCGTGTATCTCGCCGACGTAGAGGGCTTTGCGTACAAGGAGATCGCGGACATCATGGGGACACCCATCGGTACGGTGATGTCCCGGCTGCACCGGGGCCGCCGTCAGCTGCGCGGCATGCTCGAGGACTACGCCCGCGAGCGGGGTCTGGTCCCGGCCGGCGCCGGAGAGTCGAACGAAGCGAAAGGCTCGGGCTCATGAGCTGCGGAGAGCCGCACGAGACGGACTGCAGTGAGGTCCTGGACCACCTGTACGAGTTCCTCGACAGCGAGATGCCGCCCGTCGACCGGGACAAGTTCCAGCACCACTTCGAGGAATGCTCTCCCTGCCTGGAGAAGTACGGGCTGGAGCAGGCCGTGAAGAAGCTGGTCAAGCGGTGCTGCGGACACGACGAGGTGCCGACCGACCTGCGCGCCAAGGTCATGGGGCGGATCGACCTGATCCGCTCCGGGCAGACCGTGCCCGAGCACGACGTGACGGCGGCCCCGCAGGAGTCCTGAGCGGCCCGCGTCACCCGAATGTGCTAATCGGCGGACCATCGGTCCGCACCCTCCCCCTCGCCGACCTAGGCTCCGAGCCTGGACAGGCACGGACGGGGGCTGGGGAGGGGCGTCGTCATGGAGGCGGTTCCGGCACGAGCGCGGATCTACGTCGCCGGAGTCGCCGTCGGCGCGCTGAGCTGCCTGACACCCCTGCCCACCGGACCCGTCCCGTGGTGGGAGACGGCCCTGCTGGCCCTTCTGTGCGCCGCGGGCGAGCGGATCGCCGGCCGGAGGTTCCCCGGCATCTGCTACCCCCTGCTGCTCGCCGGCGCCTTCCTGCTGCCGCCGTCCGCCGCCGCGCTCGCCGCGCTGCCGGGCGCGCTGTCGGCCCGGGCCGAGCGCCGGCCGGTGGCGCTGCGCCGGATCTGGCGGGCCGCCGAGCTGATGCTCGCCGTCTGGGCCGCCGCCCTGGTCTTCCAGGCGCTGGGCGGCCGGGACGCGGTCACCGCCGCCGACTTCCCGTACGCGCTGCTGCCCGCCGGCTGTGCGGTGCCGGTGTTCTGCGTGGTGCTCGCCCTCCTCGACGGAGGCGTCCGCACGCTCGCCGAGCAGGTGCCGCCCCGCCGGGCCTGGCGGGGACTGTTCGCGCCCTCCCTCGCCCCGCTCGCCGTGCACGGCCTGGCCGGGCTGATGACGGCCCTGCTGTGGCGCAGCCCCTACGGGCCGGTCGCCGCGCTGCTCGTGCTGCTGCCGATGTGCGTGTCCTGGTGGGCCTTCGCCCAGTACCACCGGGAGCACGCCGCCCACCAGGCCACCATCAGGGCCCTGGTGCAGGCCGTCGACATCAAGGACGGCTACACACGCGGCCACAGCGAACGGGTCGGACAGGCCTCGATGATGATCGCCCGCGAGCTGGGCATGGACGACGGGCGCGTCGAGGTGCTGCGCTTCGCCGGCATCCTGCACGACGTCGGCAAGCTCGGTGTGCCCACCCGGCTGCTGCGCAAGGACGGGCCGCTGACGCCCGAGGAACGGCGGATCATCGAGCTGCACCCCGAGTACGGGCACGAGATGGTGCGGGGCATCTCCTTCCTGGGCGAGGCGCGGGCCGCCGTCCTCCACCACCACGAGCGGCTGGACGGCACCGGCTACCCCTACGGGCTGGCCGGCGGCCAGATCCCGGAGTCCGCGCGGGTGGTCGCCGTCGCCGACGCCTTCGACGCGATGACGTCCACCCGGTCCTACTCCCGCGCCCGGCCGGTGCCCACCGCGCTCGCGGAACTGGAGCGGTGCGCCGGCACCCACTTCGACCCGCGGATGGTCCGGGCCCTGGCGCGGGCCCTGGGACGCCACGGCTGGCATCCGGCCGTCACCGCCGACGAGGTCCCAGCGCCCCGCCCGCCCGCGCCCCTGCCCGGCCGGCGCGGAGCCGACCGATGACCCCCGCCCTGCCCCGCGCCCTCATCCACACCGGCGCCGCCCTGCTCGCCGCCGCCTCCCTCACCGTCACCCTGCGCGCCGGACCGGAGGAACGCGGCATCGCCCTCGCCTTCGGCGCGCTGATCGCGCTCGGCGAGCTGACCCGCTGGACCGGGGCCGCCCCGGTCCGGGAGGCGGCACCGCTCGGGGCCGCCGGAGCACTGTCGTACGCCCTGCTCGGAGCGGCCGCCGGACAGCCCACCCGGCACGGCGTCACCCAGGTCGTCACCGTCGTGCTCGCCGCCTCGCTGGTCGGCTGCGTCCCGCACATCGCCCGCGGCCGAGGACCCACCTACGACCATCTGGCGCGCCGGGTGCTCACCGCCGGGTTCGCCGCCGCCTGCTTCCAGCCGCTGTACAACCGGGGCGTCTTCGACGGCTGGATCGGCCCCGCCTACGCGCTGCTGCTGATCGCGCTGCTCGCGCTGACCGCGCTCTGCGACGCTGTGCTCGCCGCCGCGCTGGCCGGGGCCCGCACCGGCTGGCCGTTCGGCCCGCTGCTGCGCGACGAACTGCGGGCACTGCCCGGCGTCGGCTCCGCGGTCTGCGCGACCGGGGCCGTGATGGCGCTCGCGGTCGCGGTCGCCGGGCTGTGGGCGCTGCCCGTGTTCTGTGTGCCGCTGCTGCTGACCCAGGTCTCCGTCCGCCGGTACGCCGCCGTGCGCGCCACCTACCGGCAGACCATCGCCTCCCTCGCCCGCGCCACCGAGATCGCCGGCTGCACCCCGGCCGGGCACGCCCGCCGGGTCGCCGCGCTCAGCCGGGCCGTCGGCCGCGACCTGGGCCTGTCGGGACCCGCGCTGACGGTGCTGGAGTACGCGGCCCTCATGCACGACATCGGCCAGCTCAGCCTGGTCGACCCGGTGCCGGCCGGGGCCACCGCCGCGCTGCCCGCCGCCGAGCAGCGCCGGATCGCGCTGCTGGGCGGCGCGGTCGTCCGGCAGACCGGGGTGGACCCGCGGGTCGCCGAGGTCGTGGAGCGCCAGGCCGACCCGTGCGCGGAGCAGCCGCTCGCCGCCCGGATCGTGCGGGTGGTGAACGCGTACGAGGAGAAGGTGCGGGACGCCGGGCCCGGCGGGCCCCTGACGGCACTGGAGGAACTGCGCCTGTCGACGGCCGGAGAATACGCCCCGGAGGTTGTGGAAGCGCTGGCCCGGGTACTGTCCCGGGGCTGTCTGACCTTGCCCGCGGGTGGGTAACCCATGGGTAATGAGCGCCCCTCCAGGCGCACGTGGTTGGATGCGAAGGAGAGGGAGTCCGAGAGGCTGTCCGGGGGCACAGCCGGCCCACTCCACGGAACTGGCAGGCGGGAATCGTGAGGATCTTCGGCAAGGGACGGCACCGGCCCTCCGCCTCCTGGCGGCAGGCCACCGACCGTGCGTTCACGCTGATCGGCGACGGCCGGTACGAGGACGCGGGCGCGCTGCTGACGCGCGCCGCCGATCTGGAGCCGTGGCTGTCCGAGTCCTGGTTCAACCTCGCCCTGCTGCACAAGTTCCGGCACGACTGGGAGCAGGCCAGAGCGGCGGGCCTGCGGGCCGTCGCGCTGCTGGACCGGGAGGCCGGCGCGCCCGACTGGTGGAACGTCGGCATCGCCGCGACCGCGCTCCAGGACTGGCCGCTTGCCCGCCGCGCCTGGCAGGCGTACGGGCTGCACGTGCCCGGGGGCTCCGCCCGGCCGAAGGGCGGGGCCGGCGCCACCGCCACCGGCGAGCCGGTCGGCATGGACCTGGGCAGCGCGGCCGTGCGGCTGTCGCCGGAGGGCGAGGCCGAGGTGGTGTGGGGGCGGCGGCTGGATCCGGCGCGGATCGAGGTGCTGTCCATTCCGCTGCCGTCGTCCGGGCGGCGCTGGGGCGAGGTGGTGCTGCACGACGGCGTGCCGCACGGCGAGCGGAGCACGGCCGCGGGGCACACCTATCCGGTGTTCGACGAGATCGAGCTGTGGGCGCCGTCGCCGGTGCCGACCTGGGTGGTGCTGCTGGAGGCCGCCACCGAGGCGGACCGGGACGCGCTGGAACAGCTGGCCGCGGAGGCCGGGTTCGCCGCGGAGGACTGGTCGTCGTCGGTGCGGCTGCTGTGCCGGATGTGCTCGGAGTCGCGGATGCCGTCGGACGAGGGCGACGGCGAGCACCTCGACCCCCACGACCACAGCGAGCCGGGGCACCCGGGGCCGCTGGGGCACCGCACCGACGGGCAGTTGTGGGTGCCGGAGCGGGAGTGCGGGGTGGCGGCGCCGGCTTCCCTGGTGCGGGGGCTGCTGGACGGATGGGTCGCGGACAGTCCCGACTCCCGTGACTGGCGGGATCTCGAGGAAGTCTGTTAGCCGCGGTCGTGCGGGGGCCGGGCACGCGGTTCTCCGCGCCCCCGAGGGGCGCGCTGCCCGTACCCTGTATCAGCAACATCCCCCGGTTCTTCCAGGAAGGCATACGTCGGTCATGGCGCAGCAGGACACCGATCAGCAGCACGTGGGCGTGCTCCCCGTGGACGACGAGGGCTTCGTCATCGACACGGAGAACTGCGAGGAGCGCGAGCAGGCGTACCGTGAGCGCGGCGCCTCGCGGCCGATCACCGTCGTCGGGAACCCGGTGCTCCACAAGGAGTGCCAGGACGTCACCGAGTTCGACGACGAGCTGCGCAAGCTGGTCGACGACATGTTCGCCTCGCAGCGCACCGCCGAGGGCGTGGGCCTCGCCGCCAACCAGATCGGTGTCGACCGCAAGGTCTTCGTCTACGACTGCCCGGACGACGAGGGCGTGCGCCACGTCGGTGTGGTCTGCAACCCGAAGCTGGTCGAGCTGCCCGCCGAGCGGCGCCGTCTCGACGACAGCAACGAGGGCTGCCTGTCGGTGCCGACCGCCTACATGCCGCTCGCCCGGCCCGACTACGCCGAGGTGACGGGCCAGGACGAGAAGGGTAACCCGATCAAGGTCCGCGGCACCGGCTACTTCGCACGGTGTTTGCAGCACGAGACGGACCACCTGTACGGCTACCTGTACATCGACCGGCTCTCCAAGCGCGACCGCAAGGACGCGCTGCGGCAGATGGCCGAGAACGAGCCCCGCTACCCCGTCGTCGCCAACGACTGAGGCCCGCGCGCCTCTTCCTCGTCCCTCTCGCACGATCCGCACGTTCCGCACGGCGCCTGGTCAGGTTTCGCTTTCCGACCAGGCGCCGTTCGTCTGTGCGTCGTACGTTCGCACGCGACCGCCCCGCCTAGTGATCCAGAACCGGTCACACAAGAGGGGGGTCTCGGCACTATGGGGTAGTGAATGGAGCAAATCCGTTCCCAGATCGGTCAGTTGTAGGGCTGAATGGTGAGGGCGGGGATACGCAACGGCGCACGCCCCGGCACAGCGGAGGGGTGTGCCAACCGGCGGCTGAGAGGGGTTTGTTCGTGCCTGCTTTCCCACACAGCACCACCGCGACCGCGGTCGCCGTTCCACCGTCGCTCGCACTTGAGGTGATCGAGGCGGCGTTTCCCAGGCGATTGCACACGTATTGGCCCAGGCTCCAGGAGAAGACCCGTACCTGGCTGCTGGAAAAGCGGCTCATGCCGGCGGACAAGGTGGAGGAATATGCCGACGGCCTGTGCTACACCGACCTGATGGCCGGTTACTACCTGGGCGCTCCCGACGAGGTGCTCCAGGCGATCGGGGACTACAGCGCGTGGTTCTTCGTCTGGGACGACCGCCACGACCGCGACATCGTGCACCGGCGCCCGCTGTCCTGGGGCCGGCTGCGGACCCGGCTGCACACGGCACTGGACTCCCCCCGAGACCATCTGCACCACGAGGAACCCCTGGTGGCGGCGTTCGCCGACAGTGTGCTGCGGCTGAACTCGTTCCTGCCGCCCACCTGGAACGCCCGGTTCGCACGCCACTTCCACGCGGTGATCGAGGCGTACGACCGGGAATTCCACAACCGGATCGAGGGAAACGTGCCCACCGTCCAGGAATACCTGGAGCTGCGCCGCCTCACCTTCGCGCACCAGATATGGACCGATCTGCTGGAGCCGAGCGCCGGATGTGAACTCCCGAACGCCGTGCGGAAACATCCCGCATACCGGCGGGCCGCGTTGCTGAGCCAGGAATTCGCCGCCTGGTACAACGACCTCTGCTCACTGCCCAAGGAAATCGCGGGCGATGAGGTCCACAATCTCGGAATCAGTCTCATCACCCATGAGGGACTGACTCTCGAAGAAGCCATCGCCGAAGTCCGGCGCAGAGTCGAGAAGTGCATATCCGATTTCCTCGTCGCCGAACGGGACGCCCTGCGTTTCGCCGACGGCCTGGACGACGGCACGGTCCGGGGAAAGGAAACGAGCGCCGCCGTGCGCGCCTGTGTCGCGAATATGCGGAACTGGTTCAGCTCCGTCTACTGGTTCCACCACGAGTCCGGCCGGTACATGGTCGACAGCTGGGACGACCGGTCCACGCCCCCGTACGTCAACAACGAAGCGGCAGGTGAGAAATGACCGTCGAGTCCGTGCAGCCCGGGGCTCCCGCCCAGGCGTCACAACTCCGTGAACCACCCCTCGCCGGAGGGGCCGTACCGCTCCTCGGGCACGGGCTGCGCCTGGTGCGCGACCCGCTCGCCTTCATGTCCCGGCTGCGTGAGCACGGCGACGTCGTCCGGCTGCGGCTCGGCCCCAAGACGGTGTACGCGGTGACCACGCCGGAGCTCACCGGAGCCCTGGCGCTCAGCCCCGACTTCAAGATCGACGGCCCGCTCTGGGAGTCCCTGGAGGGCCTGCTCGGCAAGGAGGGCGTGGCCACCGCCAACGGCCCCCGCCACCGCCGCCAGCGGCGCACCATCCAGCCCGCCTTCCGGCTGGACGCCATCCCCGCGTACGGGCCGATCATGGAGGAGGAGGCGCACGGGCTGACCACCCGCTGGAAGCCCGGCGAGACCATCGACTGCACCGCGGAGTCCTTCCGGGTGGCGGTGCGGATCGCGGCCCGCTGCCTGCTGCGCGGCGAGTACATGGACGAGCGGGCCGAGCGGCTGTGCAACGCGCTCGCGGTCGTCTTCCAGGGCATGTACCGGCGGATGGTGGTCCCGCTCGGGCCGCTGTACCGGCTGCCGCTGCCGGCCAACCGCGAATTCAACCGCGCCTTGGCCGATTTGCATCTCCTGGTGGACGAGATCATCGCCGAGCGCCGGGCCTCCGGTCAAAAGCCGGACGATTTGCTGACGGCATTGCTGGAGGCGAAGGACGAGAATGGCGACCCCATCGGGGAACAGGAGATCCACGACCAGGTGGTCGCGATCCTCACGCCCGGAAGTGAAACCGTGGCGTCGACGATCATGTGGCTGCTCCAGGTGCTCGCGGAACACCCGGAACACGCGGACAAGGTCCGGGAGGAAGTTGAATCCGTGACGGACGGCCGCCCGGTGGCATTCGAGGACGTCCGCAAGCTGCGGCACACCAACAATGTCGTCGTCGAGGCGATGCGTTTGCGCCCGGCCGTCTGGATATTGACCCGGCGCGCGGTCACCGACACCGTGCTGGGCGACTATCGCATTCCGGCCGGAGCCGACATCGTGTACAGCCCGTATGCGATCCAGCGCGATCCGCACTCGTACGCGGAGCATCTCGACTTCGACCCCGACCGGTGGCTTCCGGAGCGCGCCAAGGATGTGCCGAAATATGCCATGAGCCCCTTCAGCGTGGGTAATCGGAAGTGCCCGAGCGACCACTTCTCGATGGCCCAGCTGACGCTGATCACGGCCGCGGTGGCGACCGCGTACCGGTTCGAGCAGGTGCCCGGCTCCGACGACGCCACCCGCGTGGGCATCACGCTCCGTCCGCAGCGGCTGCTGCTGAAGCCGGTGCCGAGGTGAGGCTCAGGCCGCGTCCGGTCCCCTGAAGGTGCGCCGGTAGGCGTTCGGTGTCGTCCCCAGGGCCCGGACGAACTGGTGGCGCAGCGCGGCCGCGGTGCCGAACCCCGTTCGGCCGGCGATCGCGTCCACCGTCTCGTCCGTCGCCTCCAGCAGCCGCTGGGCCAGCAGCACCCGCTGGCGCAGGATCCAGCGGTAGGGAGTCGTCCCCGTCTCCTGCTGGAAGCGGCGGGCGAAGGTGCGCGGGGACATCAGGGCGCGGGCCGCCAGCTGCTCGACCGTGACCTCCCGGTCCAGGTGGCGCTCCATCCACACCAGTACCTCGGCGACCGTGTCGCACGGGGAGCTGGGCAGCGGGCGCTCGATGAACTGGGCCTGGCCGCCGTCGCGGTGCGGCGGCACCACCATCCGCCGGGCGATCCGGTTGGCGACCTCGGGGCCCTGTTCCTTGCGCACGAGGTGCAGACAGGCGTCGATGCCGGCCGCCGTGCCCGCCGAGGTGATCACCGGGTCGGCGTCCACGTACAGCACGTCCGGCTCGACGACCGCCCGCGGATACTGCCGGGCCAGCTCGTCCGCGTGCCGCCAGTGCACGGCGCAGCGCCGCCCGTCCAGCAGCCCGGCGGCGCCCAGCACGAAGACCCCGGAGCAGACGCTGAGCACCCACGCACCGCGCGCCACGGCCCGCCGCAGGGCGTCCAGCAGCTCCGGCGGGAAGGCCCGCGAGTCGTACGACGACCCGGCCGGGACCGCGATCAGGTCGGCCGCCTCCAGCCGCTCCAGACCGTGCTCGAACCGCATCGAGAACCCGGCGTTCGAGCGCAGCACCGGGCCCTCGGCGGAGACCGCCGCGAAGTCGTAGACCGGCAGCCCGTCGTCGCTGCGGTCGACGCCGAACACCTCGCACACCACGCCGAGTTCGAAGGGGTTCACACCGTCGACGAGGACGGCGGCCACGTTCTGGAGCATGCCGTCAGTGTGCCTCAGGGACGGCGATGAGTGGCAGTAATTCGAGGCTCTACGGCAGTCCTGCCACTGTCAGGAGTGTCCTGCCGCGACGACACTTACCGGCATGGACACTTTCCTCTCCTACCTGCCGGTCCTCGTGATCTTCGCTCTCCTCGCCGGTCCGGCGCTCGTGGGACTGATCCACGAGCGCCGGATCGACCGTCAGCTGCGGCAGGCCGCGCCGGCTCAGAAGTCCTCGTCGAGGTCGACCGTGCCCTCCACCGCGACCTGGTACGCGGACGGACGCCGCTCGAAGAAGTTGGTCAGCTCCTGAACACCCTGCAACTCCATGAAGGAGAACGGGTTCTCCGAGCCGTACACCGGGGCGAAGCCGAGACGCGTCAGACGCTGGTCGGCCACGCACTCCAGGTACTGCCGCATCGAGTCGGTGTTCATGCCGGGCAGGCCGTCCCCGCACAGGTCCCGCGCGAACTGCAGCTCGGCCTCGACGGCCTCCCGGAGCATGTCCGTCACCTGCTGCCCGAGCTGGTCGTCGAACAGGTCCGGCTCCTCCTTGCGGACGGTGTCGACCACGTCGAACGCGAAGCTCATGTGCATCGTCTCGTCGCGGAACACCCAGTTGGTGCCGGTGGCCAGACCGTGCAGCAGGCCCCGGCTGCGGAACCAGTAGACGTAGGCGAACGCGCCGTAGAAGAACAGGCCCTCGATGCACGCGGCGAAGCAGATCAGATTGAGCAGGAAGCGGCGGCGGTCGGCCTTGGACTCCAGCCGGTCCAGCTTCTCGACCTCGTCGATCCACTTGAAGCAGAACTCGGCCTTCTCCCGGATGGAGGGGATGTTCTCCACCGCGTCGAAGGCCGCGGCCCTGTCCTTCGGGTCGGGCAGATAGGTGTCGAGCAGCGTCAGATAGAACTGGACGTGCACGGCCTCCTCGAACAGCTGACGGCTCAGGTAGAGCCGCGCCTCGGGGGAGTTGATGTGCTTGTACAGCGTCAGCACCAGGTTGTTCGCGACGATCGAGTCGCCCGTCGCGAAGAAGGCCACCAGACGGCCGATGAGGTGCTGCTCGGCCGGCGTGAGCCGGGCCAGGTCGGCGACGTCCGAGTGGAGGTCGACCTCCTCCACCGTCCAGGTGTTCTTGATGGCGTCCCGGTAGCGCTCGTAGAAGTCCGGGTAGCGCATCGGGCGCAGCGTCAGCTCGAAGCCGGGGTCGAGCAGGTTCTTCTCGGTGGAGCTCATCACTGACAGGCCTCGCAGGACTCGGGGTTCTCAAGGGAGCAGGCGACCGCTTCCGGGTCGGCCACCTGCTGGACGGGGACGGCCGCCCGCGCCGCGCGGGCGATCCGGGTCGCCGGGCGCGACCGCAGGTAGTACGTCGTCTTCAGGCCCGACTTCCAGGCGTACGCGTACATCGAGGAGAGCTTGCCGATGGTCGGCGTCTCCATGAACAGGTTCAGCGACTGCGCCTGGTCCAGGAACGGGGTGCGCGCCGCGGCCATGTCGATCAGACCGCGCTGCGGGATCTCCCACGCCGTGCGGTACAGCCGCCGTACGTCCTGCGGGATCCACGCGAAGTCCTGCACCGAGCCGTTCGACTCGCGCAGCGCCTCCCGGGTGCGGGCGTCCCACACGCCGAGCTCCTTCAGCTCCCGCACCAGGTAGGAGTTGACCTGGAGGAACTCACCGGACAGCGTCTCGCGCTTGAACAGGTTGGACACCTGCGGCTCGATGCACTCGTAGGCGCCCGCGATCGAGGCGATGGTCGCGGTGGGCGCGATCGCCAGCAGCAGCGAGTTGCGCATGCCGACCTCGGCGATCCGCGCCCGCAGCGCCGCCCAGCGCTTAGGCCAGGTCAGCTCCACGTCGTAGTGGTCGGGGTGCAGGACCCCGCGTGCCGTACGGGTCTTCTCCCAGGCCGGCAGCGGACCGTTGCGCTCGGCCAGGTCGGCGGACGCCTCGTACGCGGCGAGCATGATCCGCTCGGCGATCCGCGTCGACAGGGCCTTCGCCTCCGGCGAGTCGAACGGCAGCCGCAGCTTGAAGAAGACGTCCTGGAGGCCCATCGCGCCGAGCCCGACCGGACGCCACCTGGCGTTGGAGCGGCCCGCCTGCTCGGTCGGGTAGAAGTTGATGTCGACCACGCGGTCGAGGAAGGTGACGGCCGTGCGGACGGCCTCGTCCAGCCGCTCCCAGTCGAGCTCGCCGCCGGCCACGAACGCGCCGAGGTTGACGGAGCCCAGGTTGCAGACCGCCGTCTCCCCGTCGTCGGTGACCTCCAGGATCTCCGTGCAGAGGTTCGAGGAGTGGACGACGTGGCCCGGCTCGGCCGTCTGGTTCGCGGTGCGGTTGGCGGCGTCCTTGAACGTCATCCAGCCGTTGCCGGTCTGCGCCAGGGTGCGCATCATCCGCCCGTACAGATCACGGGCCGGAATGGTCTTCCTCGCCAGCCCCTTCGCCTCGGCCGCCCGGTACGCCGCGTCGAACTCCTCGCCCCACAGGTCGACCAGCTCCGGCACGTCCGACGGCGAGAACAGCGACCACTGCCCGTCCGCGTCGACCCGGCGCATGAACTCGTCCGGCACCCAGTGCGCCAGGTTCAGATTGTGCGTACGGCGGGCGTCCTCACCGGTGTTGTCCCGCAGCTCCAGGAACTCCTCGATGTCGGAGTGCCAGGTCTCCAGGTAGACCGCGGCGGCACCCTTGCGCCGGCCGCCCTGGTTCACCGCGGCCACCGAGGCGTCGAGGGTCTTCAGGAACGGCACGATGCCGTTGGAGTGGCCGTTGGTGCCGCGGATCAGCGAACCCCGCGAGCGGATCCGGCTGTACGACAGGCCGATGCCGCCGGCGTGCTTCGACAGGCGCGCGACCTGGTGGTAGCGGTCGTAGAGGGAGTCCAGCTCGTCCTTGGGGGAGTCCAGGAGGTAGCAGGACGACATCTGGGGGTGCCGGGTGCCGGAGTTGAACAGCGTGGGGGAGGACGGGAGGTAGTCGAGGCGGCTCATGAGCCCGTAGAGCGCCGCGACCTCCTCCAGCGCGTGCGCGGTGTCGTCCTCGGCGAGGCCGGCGGCGACCCGCAGCAGGAAGTACTGGGGCGTCTCCACCACCTTGCGGGTGATCGGGTGCCGCAGCAGATAGCGGCTGTGCAGGGTGCGCAGCCCGAAGTAGCCGAAGCGGTCGTCGGCGGCACGGTCGACGAGCGCGTCCAGGCGCTCGCCGTGCAGCCGCACGAACGCGGCGGTCCGGTCGGCGATCAGGCCCTCGCGGTGGCCGACGGCGACCGACTCGGTGAAGGACGTGACACCCTGCGAGGCGGCCTCGGCGGTGATGCCGATCGCCAGCAGGCGGGCGGCCAGCCGGCTGTAGGCGGGGTCCTCGGAGATGAGCCCCGCGGCCGCCTCCGTCGCCAGCTCGCGCAGCTCCGCGTCGTCCGCGTGCGCGGACCGGCCGCGCAGCGCGGCGGCGGCGACCCGGCCCGGGTCGGCGTCGGGAAGGTCGGCGGTCAGCTCGGTCAGGGTCCGCAGCAGTGCGGCACCGGGACCGTCGTCGTTCGACGGGGGCGCTGCTGAGGCCGGATCTGCGGGCGCGATGGTCACGTGGGGGCTCTCCCTCGCTCGGCACGGGGCCTTCAGTGCAGGGGGCAGCTCACGAGCGCACACGGCGTCGCGTCCACCGGCCCATTCCACGAGGCCCGGACGTCAGGCACCCGGACCGGACGGCCGGGCGCACTGTCGGCAGGTCCTCGGACTGACCCCCATACCCGCACATACGGGCATGGGTACACCGTTGCGGGACAGTTCCGGATTCACACCGGATTCCCCTGCGGCGACAGCGAGCATGAGCATACATGTTGTGCCGGGTCGCGGCGGCACCCCCAGATGTAGTGTCGGTGCGGTTTCGGAGCGTCAACTCTCCGATGAGGAGAGTGATGTCGCCCCGGCCCGCACGGCGCCCGGCCCCGGCCCGCGCGGGGCCGGGTTGCGGGGCGATCCGGGAGTGCTTCCATGGAACTAGGCGCCGGCGTGCCCGCCCCCTCCCACAGCACCCTCCCACTCCCGTGAGGAGACCGCCCATGACGAGGGTCGTCCGGCACCCCCCGGGCAAGGAACGGCCGCGCTCCGCGCCGATGGCGACGCTGGAACTCCGCCGCGGCGGCAGCCGGGTCAGACGCGGCCTCATCAGCCGCTGGCACGCCCTGACGATCGCCCTGGAAGCCCGCCGCGGCAGCGCCCGGCCCCGCAGATGGCGCCGCTGGGTCTCCTACACCAACGCGACCCGGGCCATCTGGCTGCTGGCCGCGCTGGCCGTGGTCGCCTGGTGCGCCGAAGGCATCTACATCCTGATCACCGGAGAGACGACCGGCTTCGAGTCCTGGCGCAAGAAGAACGCGGCGTTCGAGGACCTCCTGCGCTTCGTCGGCCCCGTCCTCACCGCGTCCTTCGCCGCCGCGCTCTTCCTCTTCTGGTGGTACAGCTGGACCAAGCGCCGCTACCTCGCCCGCGCTCGCGCCTGCCCCCGCAGACTGGTGCTCACCGCCGGACCGGACATCGACGAGATCGTCGGCCGCGAAGAGCTCGCCCAGGTCATCGCCGAACGGCTGCGGCAGCGCGACACCCGCCGCCCCTACCTGCTCGTCGGCGGCGTCGGCGCCGGCAAGACCGCCGTCCTGGTGCGGCTCACCGAACTCCTCGCCCGCCGGCAGGCCGTACCCGTACCGGTCCGGCTGCGCGACGCGGACGGCCAGGGCACCCTCAACTTCGAGCGGATGGCCCGGCAGCGGTTCGCCGAGGAAGCACCCCAGGGCATCCTCGCCCGCACCAAGAACGAACGCGTCTGGCAGCAGCTCCTCGCCGACGACAAGGTGGTCGTCATCGCCGACGGCCTCGACGAGGCACTGCTCGACGAGGACCTCCAGCAGAACCGCGACAACATCATCCGCCGGGCCATCGAACGCGCCAACGACGAGAAACTCCCCCTGGTCATCGCCTCCCGGCCGCACAGCCCACTGGAGAGCACCCCCGCCGCGATCGTCGAACTCGAACCCCTCAGCGAGGAGGAGGCACTGCACTTCGTCGCCGCCCGGGTGCCGGACACCGACGAACGCCGCGTCGACTGGATCGTGGAGACCGCCGAGGTCACCGAGTCCCCCATCTACCTCCAGATCGCCCGCGAACTGCACCACCACGGCCTGCTCGAACGCGACCGCCCACGCGACGACCCCTACCACCTGGATACCCGCAGCAGAGACCGCGGCACCCTGCGCCTGTGGCTGCTGGAGACCTGGGAGGCCGCCCTGTGCGAGGGCCGGCTGCGCGACGACGTGGCGCTGAACCCGCGGCAGCGACGCGAGATCCTGGAGGTCGTCTCCGCGCTGGCCTGCATCGGACTCCTCCAGGACAAACTCGAGGTCGGCTTCGGCGAACTGCTGGACCAGGACGTCCACCCCGGCCCCACCCGGCGGGCCCGCGCCCGCGCGGAACACCTGTGGAACAGCCGCCGCGCCTTCGACCGCTACGGCAGACGCGACACCGTCTGCTCCGAGTGGCACCGCCAGCGCGTCTGGGACACCCTCTGCGACCGGCTCGGCGGGGAGAGCGGCAGAAGGCTCCGCGAGGGCAACGCCGTCCAGTGCCACGCCCTGCTCTCCGACTTCGTGGCCGGCGCGGACCGGCTCGACCTCGTCGAAGGCTTCGAGAAGAAGGTCCGCTTCCCGCACAGCATCATCCAGGCCTACTTCGGCTTCCGCCTGCTCAACGAGCTGGGGGAGCAGGGCGCCGGCGAACTCGTCGACCAGGCGCTGCAACCCCCAGGACCCAGCCGGGAACTGCTCATCGCACTGGTGCTGCTGTCCCGCCGGCGGGCCGCGGAGTCGACCGTCACAGGCAGCGGCATCCGGTCCCAGCTGAAGAGGGAGATGCAGGACCGGTGGCGGCAGGCACCCCTGGGCGGGCGCTCCCTGGCCCGCCGCCTCAGCACCGCCGCCGACCACCGCACCGACGACCCCAAGGCCCTCGACCTGTACGCGGCGGCCCTGGAGGTCGAGAGCGTCGAGGAGGAGCCCACCCTGCTCAGCGGCATCGTCTCCTCGGTCCACGAACGCTGGCCCCGCATCAAGGGCGATCCGCGCACCCTCCAGGACGCCAAACTGCGGCTGCTCAAACAGCTCGGCGCGGCCCTGCGCAAGGCCTCCGACCGGATCGACACCACACCGCTGTACTGGCAGCTGTTCACGATGGGCATCGGCGAGCCCTCCTACGCGATACGCCTCGCCGCCGCGCAGGAGTTCGGCGCCGGCGGCAACTCCGCGTTCGCGGTGATCCGGGAACGGGTCGGGCTGACCAGCGACCCCATCGAGGAGTACAACGGCAAGATCGCCGACCTCAAGGCGTGGAAGCGACGCGAGTACCAGACCTGGGCCACGAGGATGAAGCAGGCCCGGACCGCGCGCGGGCACACGCGCGCCACCCGCGACCGCGTCGAGGCGCTGCTGCGGGAGCGCCGCGACCTCAACCTGCGCTACCGGGAACGACGCGTCGCCCTGTTCCGGGAGTTCGTGATGCGGGCCTGGCTGCTGCCCATGCTGCTGGGTTCCGTCGACGACGCGCATCGCGACGAGGCCCGCGAACGGTTCACCAGGTGGCTGCGCCACCTCGACCCCAAGCACACCGGCGGCACCCCCGACATGCCGCTCGCCCTGGAGGCCGCGCTGGCCCAGGGCTTCAAGTACGCCGCCAACCGGCGCAAACGGCACCCGCACACCTACCCGGGAAACCGCACCGAGCTGGTCCGGCAGGCGGAGACCGTGCTCCAGCAGTCCCGGTGCTGGTACTCGCAGCTGGTGCTGCTCCAGGCGCTGTGCCTGTGGGAATTGCCGGACAGCGTGGGCCGTCAGGAGGGGCAGGGCGACGGCGCCGCCGGGCGGCACGAGCACCGGGTGGACGGGGCGGGCGGACCGCGTCCGACGATCGGCCGGACCAGCGCCGTACAGATCGTGGAACGCTGGCTGTCGATGGCCGGCACGGTGAACCGCGTGCCCGGCCGGCCCGAGGCGAACGGGCAGGAGACCCGGCGGCTGCACCCGTTCGTCGCCGAGGCGGGCGACCTGGTGGCGCTCGCGCTGGAGACCGGGGAGCCCGAACGGTTCCTGTGGATCGACGAGAAGGGCGTCAGCGACACCATCGGCTCACGGGCCGGCAACTCCGGCGGCTACCGCAAGCACAACCTGTGGATCCCGCCCTCGGTCGGCTGGAGCACCCTCGACGCCCGCGCCCAGCGGCTCGTCGCCGATGTGCTGGTCATGCTGAACCTGGTCGAGCGGGACGGGCACCCGGACGAGGTCGAGGAACGGCTGGCCCGGGTGGAGCAGTCGGACATGCCGTTGCCGCCGTGCATCCGCACCGACCGCGAGCCGCTCCGGCCCGGACTCCAGGCCGGGACCTCGATGCCGCCGGCCCCCGGCACCGGCTGTCTGCCCGACTGCAAGTTCCAGCTCTGCCCGTACCCGCCGCGCGGCTGTGTGCCGCGCGGGGAGATCCGCGAACCGTTCTGCCGCCAGCAGCAGGCCCTGCTCCCGGGCCGCTGGCGCCGCTGCCTGCCGCGCGGCCTGCGCCGGAAGACCCCGCACTGGGTCGGGATGCGGGTGCGGGAACTGGACCGGTTCTGGGGTGAGATGGCGCGGCGGACACGGGCCTGACGCAAGGAGGGCCCGCGGCGCCGGCGAAGCGGGAGGGCCCGCCGCCGGCGTCAGTCAGGGCGACGAACACGGACGGCGGCGACCCGCGTCTCGCGGATCGCCGCCGGATGTGCCGGATGTGCCGGACGTAGCGGATGTGCCGACGTGCCGGAGGTACCGGACGTGCCGGAGGTACCGGACGTGCCGGAGGTACCGGACGGGCCGGTCAGGCCGGGGTCAGTGGGCGGACCCCGCGGTGGCCGGCGGGAGCTCCACCTGGACGCCCGGGTCGCCCGCGTCGGCCGTGTAGTCCTCGGGACGGGTCTCGTCGACACCCTCCGGGGCCTTGGCCGCCTTCAGGACGAACGTCAGGACCACGGTCACCACCAGGTTCAGCACGATCGCGGTCAGGCCGATGTAGCCGATCTCCCCGATGCCGGGGATCTCCTTCGACGAGCCGCCGAAGTGCTTCTGCGTCGGCGAGGCCACGCCGTACGCGGCGATCGTGCCGTAGAGCATGCCGACCGCCCAGCCCGCGAGCAGCGCCCAGCGGTGGAACCAGCGGGTGAACAGACCGCCGACGAGCGCGGGGAAGGTCTGCAGGATCCAGATGCCGCCCAGCAGCTGGAAGTTGATCGCGACCGTCTTGTCCATGCCGAGGACGAAGACCAGCGCACCCACCTTCACCAGCAGCGACACCAGCTTGGACACCTTGGTCTCCTCCGCCGGGGTGGCGTCCGGCTTGAGGAAGTCCTTGTAGATGTTGCGGGTGAAGAGGTTGGCCGCCGCGATCGACATGATCGCCGCCGGCACCAGCGCGCCGATGCCGATCGCCGCGAACGCCACGCCGGTGAACCAGTCGGGGAACATGTCCTCGAACAGCTGCGGGATCGCCAGCTGCCCGTTGTCCACCTTGACGCCGGCCGCGATCGCCATGAAACCGAGCAGGCCCAGCAGGCCCAGCATCAGCGAGTACAGCGGCAGGATCGTCGAGTTGCGCCGGATGACGTCACGGCTGCGGCTGGACAGCACGGCCGTCACCGAGTGCGGGTACATGAACAGCGCGAGCGCCGAGCCCAGCGCCAGCGTGGCGTACGTCCACTGGGACGCCTCGCCCGGGGCGAGCGCTCCGCGCGGCTGGCCGGTGGCCGGGTTGGTCTGCGCGAACGCGTCGCCGGCGGACTTGAAGATGTCGTCGAAGCCGCCCAGCTTGATCGGGATGTAGATGATGGCGACCGCGATGACGATGTAGATCAGCGTGTCCTTGACGAACGCGATCAGCGCCGGCGCCCGCAGGCCCGAGGAGTAGGTGTACGCGGCCAGCACGCCGAAGGCGATGAGCAGCGGCAGGTCCTTGATGAACCAGTTGGTGTCCTCGCCGCCGCCGACGCCCATCACGTCCAGCACGGCCTGGATGCCGACCAGCTGGAGCGCGATGTACGGCATGGTGGCGAGGATGCCGGTCACCGCGACGGCCAGCGACAGGCCCTTGGAGCCGAAGCGGCCGCGGACGAAGTCCGAGGTGGTGACGTAGCCGTGCTTGTGCGAGACCGACCAGAGGCGGGGCAGGAACACGAACATCATCGGGTAGATGAGGATCGTGTACGGCACGGCGAAGAACCCGGCCGCGCCCGCCGCGTAGATCGCCGCCGGCACGGCGACGAAGGTGTACGCCGTGTAGAGGTCGCCGCCGAGCAGGAACCAGGTGATCCAGGTGCCGAACGACCGGCCGCCCAGACCCCATTCGTCGAGGCTGTGCTCGTTCTCCGCCTTGCGCCAGCGGGCCGCCATGAAGCCCATGACGGTCACGGCGAGGAAGAACAGGATGAAGACGGTCAGGGCCACACCGTTCACGCCGTCGTTCACTTCGACGCACCCCCGTCCTGGCTCTTGCGGGCGCGCTGGTCACGCTGCCAGAGCACGTACGCGACCATCGTGAGCACCGTGGAGATCACGACCCACGCCATCTGGTACCAGTAGAAGAACGGGATGCCGATGAACGTCGGGTCGGTCTTCGCGTACGAACCGACCCACAGCATCGCCACGAACGGCGCTATGAGGCAGAGGGCGATGACGACGCGCACAGGCGTCACCACCGCTCCTCTGCCGACTTGTGGGGCTTGTGACATCGGCGGCTCCGTCCCCTCACTGATCACCTGTGATCACCTGTGAATGCGCAGGAAATCTAGGTCAGGGGACGGCGCGGACGGAACCCCTCGTCCGTATATCGGTCGCGACCCGGTATCGAAAGGCGCGGGAATCCTTGACAGCGCGCCGGTTCTGACGGGCAGCCGGCGCGGTGCCGGGGAGGTCAGTCGATGGGGCGCTTGAGGCGGGCCACGAACTTGTACCGGTCGCCGCGGTACACCGACCGCACCCACTCCACCGGCTTGCCCTCGCGGTCCAGCGAGTGCCGGGACAGCATCAGCATCGGCAGGCCGACGTCGGTGCCGAGCAGGCCGGCCTCGCGCGGGGTGGCCAGCGAGGTCTCGATGGTCTCCTCGGCCTCGGCCAGATGGACGTCGTAGACCTCGGCCAGGGCGGTGTAGAGGGAGGTGTACTTGACCAGGGAGCGGCGCAGCGCCGGGAAGCGCTTGGCCGAGAGGTGGGTGGTCTCGATCGCCATCGGCTCGCCGTTGGCCATGCGCAGCCGCTCGATGCGCAGCACCCGGCCGCCGGCGGTGATGTCGAGCAGCTCGGCGAGCCGGTCGTCGGCGGTGATGTAGCCGATGTCGAGCAGCTGGGAGGTCGGCTCCAGGCCCTGGGCGCGCATGTCCTCGGTGTAGGAGGTCAGTTGCAGCGCCTGGGAGACCTTGGGCTTGGCGACGAAGGTGCCCTTGCCCTGGATCCGCTCCAGCCGCCCTTCGACCACCAGCTCCTGGAGCGCCTGGCGGACGGTGGTGCGCGAGGTGTCGAACTCGGCGGCCAGGGTCCGCTCCGGCGGCACCGGGGTGCCGGGCGCCTGGGTCTCCGTCATGTCGAGCAGGTGCTTCTTCAGGCGGTAGTACTTGGGCACGCGCGCGGTACGGACGGTCGCCCCACCCTCGTTCTCCGCACTGCTGACGTCGGTGCTCATGCTCTGCCTTCCCGGCTCCTGGTGCCGAAGCGGCCGACGCCCCGTCGGCCACGGCTCACATCGTGGCACGGCCGCGGGCCGGGTGGTCCCCGCACGCTCCGTGATCTCCTCTGTATACCCTCGCCGCCCCCGTTGGTCTAGTCCAGAGCGCGGTCAGTGGTCTGTCCGCTGGGGCGTTCAGTGGTCCGTCCGATCTGTCGGATTCGAAATGAAAGTTCCCTGCATATCTCGGTCCCATCACGGACCCCTGGGGCCCGCTTGAACACCCTTGACAGGCCTATTGGTCTGGGCCAAGCTCCCCCTACTGGTCTACACCATTGGTCCAGTCCCGGCCCCACGGGCGGTACGTGTACTCAGTCGACGGTCACCGCGGGGAGCAGGGGGGTTTGTGGCATCCCTGAGGAGGGTGGCGTGAAGCGCAAGCTGATATCCGCGATCGGTGTCGCGGGCATGATGATCTCGCTCGCGGCGTGCGGGAGCGACGACGGCAGCGGCGAAGGCAAGGGCGGGGCGGACGGCTACGCGGGACAGACCCTCACGGTCTGGGTCATGGACGGCTCCTCGCCGGACCAGTGGCAGAAGGACGTCGCCGCGGCCTTCGAGAAGAAGACCAAGGCCAAGGTCAAGTTCGAGATCCAGCAGTGGAACGGCATCCAGCAGAAGCTGACCACCGCCCTCTCCGAGGAGAACCCGCCGGACGTCTTCGAGATCGGCAACACCCAGACCCCGGCCTACGCCAAGACCGGCGGCCTCGCCGACCTCGCCGACCTCAAGACCGCCGTCGGCGCCGACTGGACCGAGTCCCTGAACAACTCCTCGGTCTTCGAGGGCAAGCAGTACGCGGCCCCCTGGTACTTCGCCAACCGCGTCGTCATCTACAACAAGAAGGTCTGGGCCGACGCCGGCATCAAGGACCTCCCCAAGACCCGCGACGAGTTCTACGCCGACCTCAAGCAGATCGGCGACAAGACCGACGCCGAGCCGATCTACCTGCCCGGCCAGAACTGGTACCACTTCGTCGGCCTCGTCGTCGGCGAAGGCGGCGAACTCGTCAAGAAGGACGGCGACAAGTACGTCTCCAACCTCGACGACCCCAAGGTCGCCGCCGCCATGGAGACCTACAAGAAGTTCCAGTCCCTCTCCAAGGCCCCCAAGGACAAGGACGAGGCCACCCCGCAGCAGGGCGAGATCTTCGGCAAGGGCAAGACCGGCGCCTTCATCGGCATGGGCTGGGAAGCCGGCATCGCCATCGAGGCCAACCCGAAGATCGAGAAGGAGATCGGCTACTTCACCATCCCCGGCGCCACGGCCGACAAGCCCGAAGGCGTCTTCCTCGGCGGCTCCAACCTCGCCGTCGCCGCGGGCAGCAAGAAGCAGGAACTCGCCAAGGAATTCCTGAAGATCGCCCTCTCCGACCAGTACGAGGGCCAGCTCGCCAAGCTCAACGGCGTCATCCCCAACAAGGAATCGCTCCAGAGCAACGTCAAGGGCAACGCCGCCGCCGAAGCCATGGCACCGGCCGCCGCCGGCGGCGGCACCACGCCGCTCATCCCCGAATGGGCCGCCGTCGAGAACGCCCCCAACCCGGTCAAGACCTACATGACCGCGGTGCTGAACGGTAAGTCCCCGGCCGAGGCCGCCAAGCAGGTCGAGGACGACTTCAACAAGCGCCTGGCCCAGCAGCAGTAAGGCGCTCGCCGAGGACGGGGGCCGCACACCCGCACCGCACGGCCACCGGACGGAACACTCCGGCCGGCCACCGGACGGGCCACCGTGCGGCCCCCGCCCCGCGACAGTCGTAGCTCTAGAGAAGAGATGGCGAGCATGACCGTGCAGACCGAACGGCCGCCCTCCGGCCCGGCGGACGTCCGCAAGGGGGCGGACGACGGAGCAACCGGCAGGCCCACCCCGAAAACCGCGCCCCGCGCCGGCGCGCTCGGCCCCTACCTCCTGCTGCTGCCGGCCTGCGCGGCCACCGTGCTGCTGCTCGGCTGGCCGCTGCTCAAGGACATCCTGCTGTCCTTCCAGAACCTCAACATGGCGCAGCTGATCCAGCACGTCACCGAGTGGAACGGCATCGACAACTACAAAGAAGTCCTCACCGGAGAGGACTTCTGGCGCGTCACCCTCCGCTCCATCCTGTTCACGGCGGTCAACGTCGTCCTGACCATGCTGCTCGGCGCCCTGGTCGGCCTACTGCTCGCCCGCCTCGGCCCCAAGATGCGGCTCACCCTGCTGGTCGGACTGGTCCTCGCCTGGGCCATGCCGGTCGTCGCCGCGACCACCGTCTACCAGTGGCTCTTCGCCCAG
This sequence comes from Streptomyces sp. NPDC001532, assembly GCF_040298625.1. Taxonomy (NCBI): domain Bacteria; kingdom Bacillati; phylum Actinomycetota; class Actinomycetes; order Kitasatosporales; family Streptomycetaceae; genus Streptomyces; species Streptomyces sp. NPDC001532. The sequence goes on along the minus strand of NZ_JBEPAL010000004.1, from coordinate 177,871 downwards.
CGCTTCGGCGTCGTCAACTGGGTCCTGGACAAACTCGGCTGGCACTCCATGGCCGACTACAGCTGGACCAGCAGCCAGATGTCGACGTTCTTCGTCGTCACCGTACTGATCGTCTGGATGTCCATCCCGTTCGTCGCGATCAACCTCTACGCGGCCACCACCACCATCCCCGTCGAACTCTACGAAGCCGCCTCCCTCGACGGCGCCGGCGCCTGGCGCAGCTTCACCACCGTCACCCTGCCGACCCTGCGCCCCTTCCTCTACGCCACCACGTTCCTGGAGATCATCTGGATCTTCAAAGCGTTCGTACAGGTCTTCACCATCAACGGCGGCGGCCCGGACCGGCTCACCGAGATCCTGCCCGTCTACGCCTACATCGAAGGCGTCGGCAACCAGCACTACGGCATGGGCGCGGCGATCGCCGTCCTGACCATCCTGATCCTGCTCGGCCTCACCGCCTACTACCTGCGGATCGTGCTCAAGCAAGAGGAGGACGAGCTGTGAAGCGCTCGCTCTTCGGCCGCCTGTGGCCCAACGTCACGGCCGTCGTCCTGTTCATCGGCTTCGTCTTCCCCGTGTACTGGATGTTCTCCACGGCCTTCAAGCCGACCGGCGACATCATCTCCGAGGACCCCGTCTGGTTCCCCACCGACATCACCCTCGAGCACTTCAAGACCGCCACCGGCGTCGACCACTTCTGGACCTACGTCACCAACTCACTGATCGTGACCGTCCTCGCGGTCGTCCTCTCCCTCGTCGTCGCGCTCGCCGGCTCCTTCGCCCTGGCCCGCATGCGCTTCAAGGGACGCCGCGGCTTCATCATCGGCTTCATGCTCGCCCAGATGGCCCCCTGGGAAGTCATGGTCATCGCGATGTACATGATCGTCCGGGACGCCTCGATGCTGAACAGCCTCGTCCCGCTGACGCTCTTCTACATGATGATGATCCTCCCCTTCACCATCCTCACGCTCCGCGGCTTCGTCGCCGCCGTGCCGATGGAACTGGAGGAGGCCGCCATGGTCGACGGCTGCACCCGAGTCCAGGCCTTCCTCAAGGTCATCCTGCCGCTGCTCGCCCCCGGCCTGATGTCGACCTCCCTGTTCGGCTTCATCACCGCCTGGAACGAGTTCGCGCTGGTCCTGGTCCTCAACAAGGAAGCCGAGGCCCAGACCCTGCCCCTGTGGCTCTCCAGCTTCCGCACCGCCTTCGGCGACGACTGGGGCGCCACCATGGCCGCCTCCTCCCTCTTCGCCGTCCCGATCCTCATCCTCTTCGTCTATCTCCAGCGCAAGGCCGTCAGCGGCCTGACCGCCGGCGCCGTGAAGGGATAACCCCCTCGATGACGACATTCGCCAGCGAAACCGACACCCTCACACGTGACGCGCTGACGGTCCTCCAGCCCGGCTTCACCGGCACCACCGCACCCGACTGGCTGCTCCGCCGCCTCGGCGAAGGCCTTGCCTCCGTCGGCCTCTTCGGCCGCAACATCGCCGGCCCCGAACAACTCGCCGCCCTCACCGCCCAGCTCCGCGCCGAACGCGACGACGTCCTCGTCGCCATCGACGAGGAAGGCGGCGACGTCACCCGCCTGGAGGTCCGCACCGGCTCCTCCTTCCCCGGCAACCACGCCCTCGGCGCCGTCGACGACGCCGAACTCACCCGCGAGGTCGCCCACGAACTCGGCCGCCGCCTCGCCGCCTGCGGAGTCAACTTCAACTGGGCCCCCTCCGCCGACGTCAACTCCAACCCCGACAACCCGGTCATCGGCGTCCGCTCCTTCGGCGCCGACCCCGCCCTCGTCGCCCGCCACACAGCCGCCTACGTCACCGGCCTCCAGGCCGCCGGCGTCGCCGCCTGCACCAAGCACTTCCCCGGCCACGGCGACACCGCCGTCGACTCCCACCACGCCCTGCCCCGCATCGACGTGGACCCCGTCGTCCTCGGCGACCGCGAACTGGCACCCTTCCGCGCCGCCATCGAGGCCGGCACCCGAGCGGTGATGAGCGCCCACATCCTCGTCCCCGCCCTCGACCCCGACCGCCCGGCAACGTTGTCCCACCGCATCCTCACCGACCTGCTGCGCGGCGAACTCGGCTACGACGGCCTCATCGTCACCGACGGCATGGAGATGCAGGCCATCGCCGCCACCTACGGCATCGAACGCGGCAGCGTCCTCGCCATCGCCGCGGGCGCCGACGCCATCTGCGTCGGCGGCGGCCTCGCCGACGACGAGACCGTACGACGCCTGCGCGACGCCCTCGTCGCCGCCGTACGCTCCGGCGAACTCGCCGAGGAACGACTGGCCGACGCCGCGGAACGCGTCCGGGCACTGGCCCGCTGGACGGCCGAAGCCCACAGCGGCGCGCAGCGCGCCGACACCGGCGACGTCGGCCTGCGAGCGGCCCGCAGAGCCCTGAGAGCCACCGGCGCCGACGCCTTCACCCCGCTCACCCAAGCGCCCTACGTCGCCACGCTCACCCCCGTCGCCAACATCGCCGTCGGCGACGAGACCCCCTGGGGCGTCACCGCCGAACTCGGCCGACTGCTTCCCGGCACCGAGTCCGGCACCTTCACCGGCGCCGACGCCGGCACCGCCGCCCTCACGGCAGCCGGAAGCCGCAGGATCGTCGCCGTCGTCCGCGACGAGCACCGCCACCCCTGGATGGCCGCCGCCCTCGACACCCTGCTGACCGCCCGCCCCGACACCGTCGTCGTCGAGATGGGCGTCCCGCAGGCCCCGGCCCGCGGCGCCCTGCACCTGGCGACCCACGGCGCGGCCCGCGTCTGCGGCCGCGCGGCAGCGGAGATCATCGCGGGCGCGTAGCCCTCGCCGCCCACACCGCACGACGCGAAAGGCGCCGGGTTCCCAAGGGAACCCGGCGCCTTTCGGCATCCGGAGGGGGGTGGGTGCCTGGTGCGCTCTCAGGCCGGCCGGCGGGTGCCTGGTGTGTTTCCGGGCCGGCCGGCGAGTGCCTGGTGTGCTCCCAGGCCGGACGCTAGATCCCCTGCCACTCCGGCTTGTTCGCATACGTGTGCCGGAAGTAGTCCGCGAGCTTCAGCTTGGACGCCGCCGCCTCGTCGACCACCACGGTGGCGTGCGGGTGCAGCTGGAGCGCCGAGGCCGGACACACCGCGGTGACCGGACCCTCCACCGTCGCGGCGACGGCATCGGCCTTGCCCTCACCGGTGGCCAGCAGCACCAGATGCCGCGCCTCCAGGATCGTCCCGATGCCCTGCGTGATCACGTGATGCGGGACCTGGTCGATGTCACCGTCGAAGAAGCGCGCGTTGTCGACCCGGGTCTGCTCGGTCAGCGTCTTGATCCGCGTACGCGAGGCCAGGGAGGAACACGGCTCGTTGAACCCGATGTGCCCGTCCGTCCCGATCCCGAGCAGCTGAAGATCCACCCCGCCGGCCTCGGCGAGCGCCCGGTCGTACGCCTCGCAGGCGGCCTGCACGTCCGCGGCCTCACCGTCGGGCCCCATGAACGCGTCCATCTCCAGCCCCAGCGGCTCCAGCACCTCGCGCCGCAGCACGGACCGGTACGACTCCGGATGCGTCGCCGGCAGCCCCACGTACTCGTCGAGCTGCGCGATCCGGGCTCGCGAGGCGTCCACGGCACCGGCGCGCACCTTGGCCGTCAGGGCCTGGTAGATGGGCAGCGGGGTCGAGCCGGTGGCCACACCGAGCAGGGCGTCGGGCTTGCGCCGGAGCAGCTGAGCCATGGCCTCGGCAATCAGCTCGCCGCCGGCCTCGGCGTCCGGAACGATGACAACTTCCACGCTGGGCCTGCCGATCTGAAGAGGGGACTCGAAGACACCCGAAAGGGCTATGTGGTTTAGACCAATCTAACAGAGCCGGGCCTGCCGTCCCAGGCATTCGAGGGGGTGGCGAGGCGGGGGCGGGGGAGGGGCGGGGGCCTCGTCCGGGGTGGGGGAGGGGGTGTGGGCCCGCATTGGAGGGGCGGGTTGGAGTGTGGGTCCGCGTTGGAGGGGCGGGTTGGGGTGTGGGTCCGCGTTGGAGGGGCGGGTTGGGGTGTGGGGGAGTGGAATGGGAGCTGGAGCTTGCCTTGCCGTGCCGCACTTCCCTTTGGGGGCCCTCCCCCTCCCCTCCCGCCCCACCCCCCAAGCCCTCCCACCCCCGCCGCCGCCCCGGAGGACCCATGACCGCCACCCCACCGGACCCCCACACCGACGTCCCGGGCCGGATCATGTCCCGTGAGATGGGCGAGCAGCCGGCCGTGCTGCGGCGGCTGCTGACGGACGGCGCGCCGCACATCCACCGGGTCGCACAGGAGATCGCCGCCCGCAAGCCCCGCTTCGTGCTGCTCACCGCCCGCGGCACCTCGGACAACGCCGCGCTCTACGCCAAGTACCTTCTGGAGATCCGCCACGGACTGCCGTGTGGGCTCACCTCCATGTCGACCATCACCGCCTACGGTGCCCGCCCCGATCTCACCGATGTCCTCGTCGTCACCGTCAGTCAGTCCGGCGGCTCCCCGGACCTGGTCGGCTCCACCCGGGCCGCCCGCCAGGCGGGCGCGATCACTCTCGCGGTGACCAACAACCCGGACTCTCCGCTGGCCGGCGTCGCCGAGTACCACATCGACATCCTGGCCGGGCCGGAGAAGGCCCTGCCCGCGACGAAGACGTACACGGCCTCTCTCCTCGCGCTCTATCTGTTCGGCGAGGGCCTGCGCGGCGGCGACGGCGCGCCCGCGAAGCCGCTCCCCGACCTCGCCGCGCAGCTGCTGGCCCGGCAGGACGAGGTGCGTGCCCTCGCCGCCCGCTACCGGTTCGCCGGACGCATGGTGATCACCTCGCGCGGTTACGGCTATCCCACGGCCAAGGAGGCCGCTCTCAAGCTGATGGAGACCAGCTACATCCCCGCCCTCTCATACTCCGGCGCGGACCTGCTGCACGGCCCGCTCGCCATGGTCGACAACGTGTCCCCGGTCATCGCGGTCGTCACCGACGGCAGGGGTGGCGAGGCGCTTCAGCCGGTCCTCGACCGGTTGCGCGGCCGTGGTGCCGATCTGGTGGTCTTCGGCCCCAGGCGCCAGGTCGAGCAGGCATCGGCCGGCTTCGTCCTGCCCACCGAGGGCATCGCCGAGGAGGTGCAGCCGATCCTGGAGATCATCCCGCTCCAGCTGCTCGCCTACGAGGTCACCATCGCCCGCGGCCAGGACCCTGACGCCCCGCGAGCCCTGGCCAAGGTGACGGAGACCCGCTGAACCGGGCCCGGCATCGCGCCCCGCGCTTCCTCGCCGCGCCTCAGGTCAGCGACCCGCCCGTGGCGTCCACCCAGCTCCCCGTGATCCACCGGCCCCCGTCGGAGGCCAGGAACGCCACCACGTCGGCGACGTCCGCCGGCTCGCCCACCCGGCCCAGCGCCGATATCGCCGCGGCCTGGGCCCAGCCGTTCTCGGTGCGGTGCAGGAACTCGGCGGTGTTGTCGGTGTCGATGATGCCTGGGGCCACCGAGTTCACCGTGATGCCCCGGGGGCCGAGGATCTTGGACAGGTCGCGGGTGAAGACGTCGAGCGCGCCCTTGGTCATCGCGTAGGCCATCTTGTCCGGCATCACCGCCGTGCGGGCCAGGCCGGAGGAGATGTTGACGATGCGGCCGCCGTCGCGGAGCCGGCCCAGGCCGTGCTGGACGATGAAGTGGGGCGCCTTCACGTTGACCGCGAAGACCCGGTCGTACTCCTCCTCGCCGATCCCCTCCAGGGGCGAGGACGTGCCGATCCCGGCGTTGTTCACGATGATGTCGACGCCGTCCGCGTGCCGGTCGAACTCGGACCACAGGTCCTCGGCGTCTTTGGGGCGGCCCAGCTCCACGCCGATCGCGAAGGCCGAGCCGCCTTCCGCCTCGATCGCCGCGACCGTCTCCTTCGCCGCTGCCTCGTTGGTGCCGTAGTGCACCGCCACCCGCGCTCCGTCGCGGCCCAGCCGCTCGGCGATGCCTCGCCCGATACCCCTGCTCGCCCCCGTGACGAGTGCCGTCCTGCCGGTCAGCGCGCCCATGCCGACGCCCCCTTCGCAATAAGCTAGTGATCGATACAAAAAAACCGTAGAGCACGCCGCTGACAATTGTCTAGTGGGCGCTATAAAATGCACTCCATGGTGAGCAAGCAGGAGACCGACACGAGGGCGGATACGCAGACCGGCCCCGCCGATGCGCCCGCTCCCGAACCCGCTCCCGAACCCGCCCTCACCTCGGCCGCCGTGCCGGCTCCCGCCGCCAAGCCCCGTGGCCGCGGCCGTGGCCGTCCCCGCTCCTTCGACCGGGAGACCGCCCTGGAGAAGGCGCTGCTGGCCTTCTGGGAGAACGGATACGAGGCCACCTCCGTCTCCGACCTCACCCGCGCCATGGGCATCGGCGCCCCCAGCCTCTACTCGGCCTTCGGCGACAAGCAGGCGCTGTTCAACGAGGTCGTGGAGGTGTACGGGGTGCGCTACGGCTCCTTCGGCACCCGCGCTCTCGACGAGGAGCCCACCGTCCGGGACGCCGTGCGGCGCATACTGCGGGAGGCCGCCGCCGAGTACACCGCCCCCGGCCGCCCGCGCGGCTGCCTCGTCGTCCACGCCGCCACCAACTGCACCACTCCCGAGGTGGAGCGGTCCCTGCGGGACCGGCGCAACGCCAACATCGCCGCCTTCGAGAGCCGTATAAGAGCGGACGTCGCCTCGGGGGAGCTGCCGGCCGGCACCGACGCAGCGGCGCTGGCCCGGTACACCGGGGCGATCATCCAGGGGATGTCCCAGCAGGCGCGCGACGGCGCGAGCCGGGTGGAACTGGAGGCGCTCGCCGAAATTGCCATGACCATCTGGCCCCGGAAGTGACCGGGGCGGGTTAGGCTGCCAAGCGCCGATAAGGTAGAGGCGGCCCGCGCCGCACGGTCTTCGACAACAAACAGTCTCCGACGCATGGACACGCGGAGTGGTCTAGTCCACAATCGTTGTAGTTCATACTTGTGGAAAGCCCCCGCTGTGCAGTAGCTCCCACGCGTGGGAACAAGCCTCCGTCTTCCCCGCACAGGAAGACGGACCGAGGAACCGGGCTCTCTGCCCTGACTGCCCCGGCTCCTCATCCTTCGGCCGACCGGGACCGCACACCCCGCGGCCGTTGTTGCTCCGGGCTGCGGTGCCGGGAGGGTTGAGGGTCCCTCCCAGGCGCCGCGGCCCGCGGGTGTCTTCGGGCCCGTACATTTCGGCGGCGTACGACCCGCGTATTTCTGAGCCGTACAAACCGCCGGGTACGCTCGCACACGTGCCCTCCATGAACGAACTGGTCCGCCAGCACACCGCCCTCGACGACTCCGACCTCGAGTGGCTCCATCTGCTGGTGTCGGAGTGGCAGCTGCTCTCCGACCTCTCCTTCGCCGACCTGGTCCTGTGGGTGCCCACCCGGGACGGCACCCGCTACGTCTCCGTCGCGCAGATGCGGCCGAACACCGGCCCGACCTCCTACCAGGACGACATGGTCGGCCACCTGGTGCCGCGCGGCCGCCGCCCCATGCTGGACGCCGCGCTCGACGAGGGCCGGATCGTCCGCGAGGGCGACCCCGAGTGGCGCGAGGAGGTCCCCGTACGGGTCGAGTCGATCCCCGTACGACGGGAAGGACGCGTCCTCGGCGTCATCGCGCGCAACACCAACCTGCTCACCGTGCGCACCCCGAGCCGACTGGAGCTGACCTATCTCCAGTCCGCCTCCGACCTCGCCCAGATGATCGCGGCCGGCGCCTTCCCCTTCGCCAACCAGCAGGTCGACATGGACGCCTCGCCCCGCGTGGGCGACGGCCTGATCCGGCTCGACGCGGACGGCACCGTCCAGTACGCCTCCCCGAACGCCCTCTCCGCCTACCACCGCATGGGCCTCGCCGCCGACCTCGTCGGCCACCACCTCGGCCGGACCACCGCCGAACTCGCCCCCACTCACGGGCCCGTGGACGAGGCGCTCGCGAAGGTCGCCAGCGGCTGGGCGCCGCGCGAGTTCGAGATCGAGGCCAACGACGGGGTCATCCAGTTCCGGGCGATCCCGCTCAAGCCCAAGGGCACCCGTATCGGCTCGCTGGTGCTGCTGCGGGACGTCACCGAACTGCGCCGCCGCGAGCGCGAATTGATCACCAAGGACGCCACCATCCGGGAGATCCACCACCGGGTGAAGAACAACCTCCAGACGGTGGCCGCCCTGCTGCGCCTCCAGGCCCGGCGCATCGAGTCCGAGCGCGGCCGCGCGGCGCTCGAAGAGGCGGTCCGACGGGTCGGATCGATCGCCATCGTGCATGAGACGCTGTCCCAGAACCTGGACGAGCGCGTGGAGTTCGACGAGATCGCCGACCGGGTGCTGGCGATGGTCGCCGAGATCTCCCCGGGCAAGGTGGCCGGCCGCCGCACCGGACGCTTCGGCATCCTCGACGCCGAGGTCGCCACCCCCCTGTCCATGGTGCTGACCGAGGTGCTGCAGAACGCGCTGGAGCACGGCTTCCGCGAGGGGGACACCGGCACCGTCGAGGTCTCGGCGGTCCGCGGCGGCACCTCCAAGGAGGCCCGCCTGCTGGTCACCGTCCAGGACGACGGCGTCGGCCTGCCCGCCGGCTTCGACCCGCACACCTCCGGCAACCTGGGCCTGCAGATCGTACGCACCCTGGTGGAGGGCGAGTTGGGCGGTACGTTCGACATGGTCCCGGCACCGGAACGAGGCACCCAGGTGCTGCTGGACATCCCGGTGCGGGCGCAGAAGTAGGCCTCCACCCGCGGAAGGCGAGATCCCTGGTGAGGCGCGCCCCTCCGGGCGTGCCTCACCAGGGCGCGGTCCCCAGGACGTGCCCCCGAGTCCGCCGCCGAGCACCCGGGTCGGCCGTGAGGGGAAAGCAAAGAGCCCCGGACCTTGGTCGGTCCGAGGCTAGTGCTCGCTGCTGCTCTGCTCGTTTGCTAAGCGCATCGGGGGTACTGCGCGCTGCGTGCTCGGGGGCGGGAGTTGCGTACTCGCTGTACGCGCCGCCAAGCTCAGGCTGTCAGCGGGGTGGGTGTGTCAGGCGGAGGCCTGACGGGCCCGGTTGCGGGCGGCGCGGCGCTTCATGGCACGGCGCTCGTCCTCGCTGAGACCACCCCAGACGCCCGAGTCCTGGCCGGACTCAAGCGCCCACTGCAGACACTGCTCGATCACCGGGCAGCGACGGCAGACGGCCTTGGCTTCCTCGATCTGCAGCAGCGCAGGACCGGTGTTGCCGATGGGGAAGAAGAGCTCGGGGTCTTCCTCGCGGCAAACGGCGTTGTGACGCCAGTCCATGGCTGCTACCTCTCCTTGGTATTACGTGCAGGGTGCTTGTGAATGTGAACGCTTTCACGAATCCCTCAACAAGTGAAGGGCCGATCGCCAGGTTCGCCGGCGAGGTCCTGTGATTTGGAGAGGGGTTCCGGTGATCTGTGGAGGCTGGTCTTGCGGGCCGTCCCGATCGCCACGTAGAGACTCGCAAACCTCAGCGGCGGATACAACCCCTTCCGGAAAGTTTTTTTTGATTCCTCGGTGTCGACTAGGTCACAGCCGTACTTCCATGGGGTGGATCCTGGCCTAAACGTTCGAGTGAAAGGACTTTGGCCCCTTCTGCTCACACAATCACACGCAGTGCACGGCGTACGCCTGTGAACGTCACGCTCGTACGCAGCCCCAGGTGGTCACCGTCCATCTGAAGGGGGAGGGGGACCTTCGAATGCAAGGTGAACCGGGTCAGGTCATGCAGGGAGGTGGCGTGCTTTCCCTGAGGTCCGCGGTCGGGGGACGAAGTGAGCAACTGGGTGCCATACCGGGCAACCGCGGCCGTGGACAGACGGCTGAGACCGAATACGTCGAGGCCGGTGTCGAACGACGCCTTAGGCGACGCATACATGGGGCGATTGCCGAGGAACGTCCACGGGGCTGTGTTCGAGACTATGGACAGCACCAGATCGGTCGCCAGTTCCTCGCCGTCCTGCTCGAGCGAGATCGTCCCGTGCCGGCGATGGGACTCACCGAGCAGCTGGCGTACCACCTGGCGCACATACAGAGCGTGCGTGGACTTCTTCCCGCGCTCGCGCTGCTGCTCGACCCGGCCGACCACGCCCGCGTCGAAGCCGAGCCCCGCGTTGAAGGTGAACCAGCGGGACGGGACGGCCTCGTCGTCGGTGCCGGGCGTCCCGGAGGTGAGCCCCAGGCCGACCGTCCGTTCGCGGCCCTCGCGCAGCGCGTCCAGCAGGGCGCCGGTCGCCTCCACCGCGTCGTTGGGCAGGCCCAGGGCGCGGGCGAAGACATTGGTGGAGCCGCCGGGGACCACGGCCAGGCCCGGCAGACGGTCCGGATCAGGCCCCGCGTGCAGGAGGCCGTTGACGACCTCGTTGACCGTGCCGTCGCCGCCGAGGGCCACGACCAGCTCTATGTCCTCGCTGTCCGCCGCCTGCCGGCCGAGGTCGCGCGCATGGCCGCGGTACTCGGTGGTGACCGCCTCCAGCTTCATCTCGCTCGCGAGAGCGTGGATCAGCACATCGCGCGTACGTGCGCTTGTGGTGGTTGCCGCCGGATTGACCACGAGAAGTGCACGCATGGATGGCAGCGTACCTACTGGGTGGTACCTGGCCCAGACCGGAAGAGGGATCACACAGGAGTTCGGGGCGTGAACCTTGACACGAGCGCGGGGGAGCGGGGGTGTGGGAGGGCGGGAGGAGGGGGAGCCGCGGTGGGCCGGCCCGGCCGCTACCCTGCTGGAGTGAGCTCTGCGCAGAACCCCAGCACCGAAGCCGCCGAAGAGGCGGGCCCGCGTCCTGTCCGGCTGACCGCCGCGGCGGCGCTGGCCGCGCTCGAAGGGCTGGCACTGGTGGCCGGCGGGATCTGGATGCTCGTCCTCGGACTGACCGGCGAGCCGGACGACCGGCAGCAGGCCGTCACGGGCGGCGTCACACTGATCGCGCTCGCGCTGCTGCCGCTGATCGCGGCCCGCGGCCTGCTGGCCCGCCGCAGCTGGAGCCGGGGACCGGCGGTGATCACGCAGATCATGGCGCTGCCCGTCGCCTACAACCTGCTCCAGGCCGACAGCATGGCCATCCCGGCCGGGATCGCGCTGGCGGTCGTGGCGGTCGCGGCGCTGGTCCTGCTGATCAACCCCGAGACGACCCGGGCCCTCGGGATCCGCGGGCCCGGCAACGCCGACAAGTAGCCACCGCTGCTGACGGAGCCGCTGCACGGCCGCCCCGTCCACCGCTCAGCGTCCCGCCGCTGAACGTCTACTCCTCCACGAGGAGCTTCTCCCGCAGCTGCGCCAGGGTCCGGGCCAGCAGCCGGGAGACGTGCATCTGCGAGATGCCGACCTCCTGCGCGATCTGCGACTGCGTCATGTTCCCGAAGAAGCGCAGCAGCAGAATCCGCTTCTCACGGGGTGGGAGGTCCTCCAGGAGAGGCTTCAGCGACTCCCGGTACTCCACGCCCTCCAGCGCCTCGTCCTCCGCGCCCAGCGTGTCGGCGACGGCCGGGGACTCGTCGTCCGTGTCGGGGACGTCCAGGGACAGCGTGGAGTAGGCGTTGGCGGACTCCAGGCCCTCCAGGACCTCCTCCTCCGAGATCGCCAGCTTCTCGGCCAGCTCGTGCACCGTGGGGGAGCGGCCGTGCAGCTGGGACAGCTCCGCGGTGGCCGTGGTCAGCGAGAGCCGCAGTTCCTGGAGCCGGCGCGGCACCCGCACCGCCCAGCCCTTGTCCCGGAAGTGCCGCTTGATCTCGCCGACGACCGTCGGGGTCGCGTACGTCGAGAACTCGACGCCGCGATCCGGGTCGAAGCGGTCGACCGACTTGATCAGCCCGATGGTGGCGACCTGGGTGAGGTCGTCCAGCGGCTCGCCGCGGTTGCGGAAGCGGCGCGCGAGGTGCTCGACGAGCGGCAGGTGCATCCGGACCAGCTGGTTGCGCAGCTCCGCGTACTCCGGGCTGCCCTCCTTCAGCGTGCGCAGCCGGATGAACAGGGCACGCGCCCCGCTGCGGTCCTGAGGGTCGTGGTGAGCGGCCGGCGCGTTCCGCGCGCTCGCCGCGTCGTCCTCGGAATTTCGCTCGTGCTCGCTCATCGTCCCGCCCGTCGCCCTTCCCCGAGCCCGCGCCTCGGCCCGGACAGGGAAGCCCCCGTTCCGCCGCTCCACAGGCGCGCCCTGCACGGCACTGTCCTGATCCCGCTGCCCGTCGCCGGAGAGGTCCGCCCGAGGGGAGTCCTCCTCCGGGTGCGGCCGGGCCTGCTCGGGGATGCCGTCGATGCCGTCCGCCATGCGTCGGGAACCGCCCGGTCCGTCCGGATCGGCCGGACCGACGGGCCCGCCCGTCTCCTCGGCCGGCAGCTCCCGTGTGCCGCGCTCTTCGTCCCGCACCGGCCCGTCCCCGTTCCTCACGCCGGCCCGGGTCCCGCGCCGCGCTGTTTGTAGAGGCTGATCGAAACGGTCTTGTCGTCGTCCACGGCGGAGGAGACCTTGCCCGCGAGGGCGGACAGGACGGTCCAGGCGAAGGTGTCCCGCGAGGGGGCGTGACCGTCCGTGGTCGGCGCGGAGACGGTGACCTCCAGCGAGTCGTCGACGAGCCGGAAGACGCAACTGAGCACCGAGCCGGGCACGGCCTGCTGCAACAGGATCGCGCAGGCCTCGTCCACCGCGATGCGAAGGTCCTCGATCTCGTCGAGGGTGAAGTCCAAACGGGCCGCGAGGCCGGCCGTGGCCGTCCGCAGCACCGACAGGTAGGCACCCGCAGCCGGCAGCCGGACTTCGACGAAGTCCTGGGTCGCGGGCTCGCCTGCGATCTGGGACACCCTCACCTCCAAGGTGGTACAAGCTCTACAAGCTTCACGGGGCCGAGGGTCGCCCCCCGGGGTAACGCGATGTGTGGTTCAGCGGTGACGCTACCGCGCTCTCGATTTTCCTGTCCCCTGGGACCCCAACCCCCTGCTGTCACTCATAGTAAACACGTGAACACGCACAGTGGCTAGAGGGTGGGCGGTCCCAATTCGGAACAGGGCGCGCCGGGTTGACGTACCCCGGCGTCAGACGCTCGAACCGTCCGGATCCGGGGTCACGAACGGGTCACACGAGCACGTGGTCGACGAAGCACCAACGCCAATTCTCACCCGGTTCGAACGTGCGCATCACCGGATGCCCCGACTTTTCGTGATGATCTGTGGCGTGCCGGCCCGGCGACGAGTCGCAGCAGCCGACGTGACCGCAGGTGAGGCACAGCCGCAGCTGTACCGGGTGCGTACCGGCCGCCAGGCACTCGGGACACGTCTCGCTCAGCGCGGAGGGTTCCGGGTGCGGCAGCGCGTCGGCGTGCGTGCACTGTTTCATGATTGCCAGATTACGACGGGTGTGCGGATGACCGCGCGAAAAACGAGGGCGGGCGAGAACCATGGACGTGATGCCACTGCTGTTGCTGGTGGCAGGCAGTGCCGCGATCGCCGCGGCGGGCCGCCGCACACCGGTGCCGGCCCCGCTGCTGCTGGTCGCCGCCGGACTGGCGGTCTCCTACATCCCGGGCATCCCGGACTACACCCTGGACCCGCACATCGTGCTGCCGCTCCTGCTGCCCCCGCTGCTGCACACCGCGGCCACCGACAGCTCCTACCTCGACCTGCGCGCACAAGTGCGGCCCGTCGCACTGCTGTCCGTGGGATACGTGCTCTTCGCGACGGTCGCCGTCGGCTGGGCCGCGTATCTGATCGTGCCCGGGCTGCCGCTGACCGCAGCGCTGGTGCTGGGGGCCGTGGTCGCGCCGCCGGACGCGGTCGCCGCCACGGCGATCGCCCGCCGCGTGGGGCTGCCGTCCCGGATCACCACCATCCTCCAGGGCGAGTCCCTGGTGAACGACGCCACCGCGATCACCGCCTACCGCGTGGCCGTCGCCGCCGTCGTCGGCGAGGGCGCCACCTGGGCCGAAGGGGTCGGTGAGTTCCTGGTCGCGGCGGTCGGCGGCATCGGCATCGGACTGGTGCTGATGGTGCCCATCCACTGGCTGCGCACCCACGTCAAGGAAGCGCTGCTGCAGAACACGCTCTCCCTGCTGATCCCGTTCGTGGCCTACGGCGTCGCCGAACAGGTGCACGCCTCCGGCGTCCTGGCGGTCGTGGTGGTCGCCCTGTATCTCGGCCACCGCGCGTGGGAGGTCGATTTCGCCACCCGCCTCCAGGAGGACGCCGTCTGGAAGATGGTCGCCTTCGTCCTGGAGTCGGCGGTGTTCGCGCTCATCGGCCTGCAACTGCCGGTGGTCCTGCGCGGGCTCGGGGAGTACGAGGGCGCGGACGCCGCCTGGTACGCCTTCGCCGTCTTCCTGGTGGTGGTCGTCGCCCGGTTCGTCTGGGTCTACCCGGCGACCTTCCTGCCACGCGCACTCTCCGCGCGGATACGCGAACGGGAGGACAACCCCTCCTGGAAGGGGGCGTTCATCATCTCCTGGGCCGGCATGCGCGGCGTGGTCTCCCTGGCCATCGCCTTCTCCATCCCGGCGACCATGCACGGCGGCGAGGACTTCCCCGGCCGCAACCTGATCCTCTTCCTCACCTTCACCACGGTCATCGGCACCCTCGTCGTCCAGGGCCTCACCCTGCCGCCCCTGATCCGGCTGCTGCGCCTGCCCGGCCGCGACCTCCAGGCCGAGACCCTGGCCGAGGCCAACGCCCAGGCGCAGGCCTCCCGCGCCGCCGAACAGCGCCTCGACGAACTTCTCACCGACGAGCGCAACGCCCTGCCGGAGCCGCTCGCCGACCGGCTGCGCACCGTCCTGGAACGCCGCCGCAACGCCGTGTGGGAACGTCTGGGCCAGCCCAACCCGATCACCGGGGAGACCGCCGACGACACCTACCGCAGGCTCGCCGGCGAGATGATCGGCGCCGAGCGGGAGGTCTTCGTCAAGCTGCGCGACCTGCGCTACATCGACGACGAGATGCTGCGGACGCTGCTGCGCCGGCTGGACCTGGAGGAAGCGGCGGCGTACCGGGAGACGACGTGATGTGATGCCCCCACGCGTTGTCGGTGCGAGGGGGGATCATTGACCGCACAGGCAGAACACGGCGATCGCCAGGGTGACTCGGGGGGCTCGATGACCGGCGCCGCACAGCGGTACTTCATCAGTTACGCGGGCGCGGACCGCACCTGGGCCGAGTGGGTCGGCTACCACCTTGAGCGCAACGGCCACCAGGTGATGCTCGACGTGTGGGACTGGCGCACCGGCGACGACTTCGTGCAGCGCATGGACGAAGGGCTGCGGCAGGCCGACGCGGTCGTGGCGCTGTTCTCCAAGTCGTACTTCGAACCGGGCCGTTGGACCGGCGAGGAGTGGACCGCCGCCGTGGCCCGCCGTGACCGCGTCATCCCGCTCGCCGTCGAACCGCTCACCAACCACGACGTCCCCGCGATGCTCGCCACCAGGGTCCGCAAGGACCTCCACGGCCTCGACGAGGAGGGTGCGCTCGCCGCCCTCCTGGCGGCGGTCAACGGCGGCGGACGGCCGAGCGCCCCGCCGCCGTTCCCCGGCGCCGCACCCGCCGCGCCGGGCACCGGCCCGGCGGTCCCGCCCGACGACGCCGGGACGGGCGGGACGGCCGGGGGCGCCAGGCCCCGGCTGCCGGACAGCAGCAAGCGGGCCGAGGTGTGGAACGTACGGCGGAAGAACGCCGACTTCTCCGGCCGCGAGGCGGTCCTCGTCGAGCTGCGCGAGGGGCTGCTCGGCGGCCGCGACACCGTCGCCTACGCGCTGCACGGCCTCGGCGGCATCGGCAAGAGCCAGATCGCCCTGGAGTACGCCCACCGCTTCGCCGACCAGTACGACCTGGTCTGGTGGATCGACGCGGAACAGGCCGACCAACTGCCCGTCCACTACACCGAGCTCGCCGACCGGGTCGGCATCGCCAACCCCGAGGCCAGCGCCGAGCACAACGCCCGTACGCTGCTGAACCATCTGCGCGACCGGTCGCGCTGGCTGATCATCCTGGACAACGCCGAGAACCCCGGCCAGATCGAGAACTGGCTCCCCGAAGGCCCCGGCCACGTCCTGATCACCTCCCGCAACCCCAACTGGCGCGACATCGCCCATCCGCTGGCCCTGGACGTCTTCACCCGCGAGGACTCCCTCGCCTACCTCGGCAAACGCATCCCCGGCATCGCCGAGGAACAGGCCCAGGCGCTCGCCCGAGACCTCGGCGACCTGCCGCTGGCCCTCGCCCAGGCCGCGGGTGTCATCGGCAACGGCATGACGGTGGACCGCTACCGTCGGCTGCTGACGGAGAGCACGGCCCGCATCCTGCAAGAGGGAGAGGTCCCCGGCTATCCGGCGCCCCTCGCCGCGACCGTCGGCATCGCGACGGCCGGCCTGGCCGAGGACCACCCCGACGCGGCCGCACTGCTGCGGCTGGCCGCGTTCCTTGGGCCCGAGCCGATTCCCACGGCGTGGCTGGAGGAGGCGCGGCGCCGGCTGACGACGATCCCGGGCGACCCGGACGACCCGATGTGGCTCCAGGCGGCACTCCAGCGACTGAGCCGCTTCGGACTGGCCCGCATCGACCACGAGGCGTTCCAGGTCCACCGGCTGACCCAGGCGGTGCTGCGGGACCAGGTGGATCCCGTGGAGGCCGCGTCGGTCCACGACGACGTGGCCACCGTGCTGGCCGCGGTGAGACCCGGCGAGCAGCAGCGCGCGGAGAACTGGCCGACCTGGGCGAGCCTGACCTCCCACCTCACCGCGCGGCACATCGACGTCGCCGCGCGGGCCGGGCTCCGGCCGGCGCTGTGCGACGCGATCCACTTCCTGATCCGCAGCGGCCAGCCACAGCCCGCCGCGGAGCTCGCCGCCGAGCTGCGGGAGGCATGGACGGCGCGGCTGGGGCCGGACCACCCGGACGTCCTGACCTGCATGCAGTACCTGGGCCACGCCACGGCCGACCTCGGTGACCTGCAAGGCGCCCGGCCCATCATCGAGGACACACTGGTACGGCGGCGGCGCACGCTCGGGGACGATCACGTGGACACCCTCCAGTCGGCGAACGACCTCGCGTCGATCCTCGGCCGGCTCGGCCTCTACGAGGACGCGCTCAGGGTCAACGAGGACACCCTGGCGCGCCGTCAGCGGATCCTCGGCGACGACCACCCGGACACCCTCCAGTCGGCCGACAACCGAGGCGCCTACCTCAGCTCCCTGACGCGGTACGAGGAGTCGCGTGCCATGCACGAGTATGCGCTCGCCCGGCGCCGTCGCGTCCTCGGCGACAGCCACCTGACCACGTTCGCCTCCGCCATCAACCTCGGCAACAGCCTGGCCAACCTCGGAGAGACGACCGAGTCGTGCCGCCTCCTGGAGGACACGCTGCTGAAGTGCCGCACCGTGCTCGGCGACGACCATCCGACCACCCTCAGCGCGAGTCGGGCCCTCGGCAGCACACTGCATGCGTTGGGCAGGCTCACGGAAGCACGGAAACTGGAGACGGACGCGCTGGCCCGCCTGCGCCGGGTCCTGGGCCACGATCACCCCGACACCCTGGCGTCCGCCGAGGGGCTGGCCGTGACGATGGCCGAGCTGCACGACCACACAGAGGCGCGCCTTCTGCACCAGGACACACTGGAGCGCAGGCTCCGCATCCTCGGTGAGGACCATCCGGACTGCTTCTCATCCGCCCACAACCTCGCCGCGACGCTGTCCCGGGCGGGCAAGTACCAGGAAGCCCAGCAGATGCACGAGGCCACGCTCGCCCGCCGCCGTCGGGCCCTGGGACCCGACCACCGGGACACGCTCAGAAGCGGCTTCAGCCTCGCCTTCAACCTGCTCCAGCTCCGGGCCTTCACCCAGGGCACCGAACTCCTGGAAGACGTACGCGCCCGCCAGCGCCGCACGCTCGGCGACGAGCACGAGGACACCCGGCGCTCCACCCACCTGCTCGCCGAGGCCTACACCGCCATGGGTAAGAAGTTCAAAGCGCAGAAGCTCATGGCCAAGAAGAAGCCGGCCCGCAAGTTCGGCCGCAGATCGCGCTAGGCGGACATCCGCTCGGGCGTTCCGGTGATCACGGCTGCCACCGTCGTCCCCTCCGCGAACGCCCCTTCCCCCGCCAGAGCGAAAAGCCCGTACAGCATTTTGGCGACATACAGACGTTCCACTCCCACCCCATGCCGCTCCTCGAACTCCTCTGCGAAGGCGTGGAGTTCCGGCGTGGTGCGGCCGTAACCCCCGAAGTGGAACCGCTCGTCGAGCCACCAGTCACCCCGGGGCCCGTCGAACGCCCGCTTCTGCAACGCCCGTATCTCGTCGCCGAGGAAGCCGCCCTTGAGCACGGGTATCCCGAGGACCCGCTGCTCGGGCCCGGTTCCGGCCGCGAGTCCCGCCAGTGTGCCTCCGGTGCCGCAGGCCACCGCCACCACGTCGGCCCGGCCGCGCAGTTCCTCGCCGAGGGCCTGGCAGCCGCGTACCGCGAGCGCGTTGCTGCCGCCCTCGGGGACGACGTAGGCGTGCTCGGCGTCGGCCGCGCGGAGCACCCGCGCGAGAGTGGCCGGATCCGTCTTGTGACGATACGTCGATCTGTCGACGAAGTGCAGCCGCATGCCGTCGGCCGCGCAGCGGGCCAGGGAGGGGTTGAGAGGGCGGTCCGCCAGTTCGTCGCCGCGGACCACGCCGACCGTGGGCAGGCCGAGCAGCCGGCCCGCGGCGGCGGTGGCCCGCAGATGGTTGGAGTACGCGCCGCCGAAGGTGAGGACGGTCCGGCCGGCCGCCGCCGTGAGGTTGGGCGCGAGCTTGCGCCACTTGTTGCCGACCAGGTCGGGATGGACGAGGTCGTCGCGCTTGAGCAGCAGACACACGCCGCGGCGGGCGAACCGCTCGTCCCGCACCTCCTGCACGGGAGAGGGCAGCCGGGGCCGGCCGAGAGCGGCAAGGGAGGCGTCGTGGCTGGTCACGCCACCATTGTCACTCCCGCCGCCGGAACCTCATTTCAGCCGGTCCCGGATCCGCTCCCGCATCGACTCCATGGTGAAGCCGCGCGGGTCCACCTTCCCGGGCTGCCACTCCTTGTGCCCGATCACCGAGCGCTCCGTCCATCCGTGGTGGCGGCAGATCGCCGCCGCGGCCCGCTCGATGGCCTCCAGCTGGGCCTTCGGCCAGGGATCCACGCCGTCGCCGAGGTTCTCGCACTCGAAGCCGTAGAAGCGGCGATTGCCGTCGGTGTTCGCCTCGTTGTCGTGCGGCAGACCCTTCTCCGCGATCACCGCGCGCAGCACGTCGTCGTCGCCCTTGCCCGCGTGGTTGGCGCGGCCGTAGCCCACGAGATGGACGGTGCCGTCCTTGGTGATGACGCCGTGGCACAGCGGACCCGGCAGGTCCTCGTAGCCGTCCCGGCACAGCTCCACGGTCCGCTTGCTGCCCTTGGTGACCGTGTGGTGGATCATCACGCCGTGCACGGGGCCCCAGGGCCCCTTGTGGTTGCGGTTGTGGTGCCGCCAGTCGCCCACTTCGACGACCCTGACGCCTTCCGCCCGCAGGGCTTCGAGGAACCGGTCCGCGGACATCGGTGAGGCCATGAGCGCCCCCTTCGGTGCTGCGTGACGGCCGCCCGTCGCGACCGCCTCGTGCCGTTTGTACCGAGGCGCGACGGACCGGAACCCTGTGTTCGCACAGCGTGCGAGCCGATCCGGACAGCGCGCTTCCGGACGTTCGCGCCGTCGTCACCCTGTGGGGGGTCCCTATGTGTGCCCCGGC
The DNA here is from genome assembly GCF_040298625.1 of Streptomyces sp. NPDC001532. Lineage (NCBI taxonomy): Bacteria > Bacillati > Actinomycetota > Actinomycetes > Kitasatosporales > Streptomycetaceae > Streptomyces > Streptomyces sp. NPDC001532. The sequence goes on along the minus strand of NZ_JBEPAL010000004.1, from coordinate 158,143 downwards.
CGACGATGATCCATTCCCGCTCTTTCGGGTAATAGCACGAGCACGTTGCGTGATGGAAGGGTTGGGGGCGAGATCGGTGCCTGGCGGCAGATCGCCGGCCGGGCATGACCGGGAGGGCAATTCCTTATGTCGGTAGGCGAAGAGGTCCGCACGGAGCAGGGCAAGCCGCAGCAGAGTCTCGGAACGGCGGCCGCGCGGAACCTGGCCACCACCACCAAGTCCGTTCCCCAGATGCAGGAGATCAGCTCCCGCTGGCTGCTGCGCATGCTCCCGTGGGTGGACGTACAGGGCGGCACGTACCGGGTGAACCGACGGCTGACCTTCGCGGTGGGTGACGGACGCATCACCTTCGTGAAGACCGGCGACCGCGTCGAGGTCATCCCCGCCGAACTCGGCGAGCTGCCCGCGCTGCGGTCCTATGAGGACGAGGAGGTCCTGAGCGAACTCGCCCGGCGCTGCCAGCAGCGGGAGATCGCCGCGGGCGAGGTCATCGCCTCCTTCGGCAGCCAGACCGACGAGGTCTACCTGATCGCGCACGGCCGCGTGGAGAAGATCGGCACCGGCCCCTACGGCGACGACGAGAGCCTCGGCGTCCAGGCCGACGGCTCCTACCTCGGCGAGCAGGCGCTGCTCGACCCGGACGCCATCTGGGAGTACACGGCCCGCGCGATCACCCCGTGCACCGTCCTCACCCTGGCCCGGCAGGACTTCGAGCAGGTCGCCGAGCGCGCCGAATCCCTCCGCGGCCACCTGGACCAGCAGCGCTCGCTGCCCCGCCAGCGCACCAACAAGTACGGCGAGAAGCAGATCGAGCTGGAGGCCGGCCACACCGGCGAGCCGGACATCCCGCACACCTTCGTCGACTACGAGGCCCGGCCCCGCGAGTACGAACTGAGCATCGCCCAGACCGTGCTGCGCATCCACAGCCGCGTGGCGGACCTCTACAACCAGCCGATGAACCAGACCGAGCAGCAGATCAGGCTCACCGTGGAGGCGCTCAAGGAGCGCCAGGAGCACGAACTGGTCAACAACCGCGAGTTCGGCCTGCTCAACAACTGCGAGTACGACCAGCGGATCCAGCCGCACGACGGCGTCCCCAGCCCCGACGACATGGACGAGCTGCTGAGCCGCCGGCGCGGCACCAAGCTGTTCCTCGCCCACCCGCGCGCCATCGCCGCGTTCGGCCGCGAGCTCAACAAGCGGGGCCTGGTGCCCGAGACCATCGACGTCGGCGGCAACCGCATCCCGACCTGGCGCGGAGTGCCGATCTACCCCTGCAACAAGATCCCGGTCACCGAGGCCCGCACCACCTCCATCATCGCGATGCGTCTCGGCGAGGCGGACCAGGGCGTCATCGGCCTCCGGCAGTCCGGCATCCCGGACGAGATCGAGCCCAGCCTGTCGGTGCGGTTCATGGGCATCAACGAGCAGGCGATCATCAAGTACCTCGTGACGGCCTACTACTCGGCGGCGGTCCTGGTGCCCGACGCCCTCGGCGTCCTGGAGAACGTCGAGATCGGCCGCTGGCGGTGACCCTGGTCGCCCAGAGGCAGTGTCCCCGCCCGGCAGGGCGGGTACATCCTCCGGGTACGCGCCCGACCGGAGCGGACGTGCCACCGTCCGCGGACGTTGTGAGGGGGATGCCGTGACCGAGTCCATGACACAGGCCGAGCAGCTCCCCGGCAGGACGCTCGCAGGCGTCGCAGGCCCGCGGCAGTCCTCCGACACGCTCACCGTCCACGACGCGCCACACCAGTCGAAAACAGACACCGACAAGGACACCGACAAGGACACCGGCAAGGACACCGGCAAGGACACAGACAGGGGCGGGGACAGGGAGAGGGATACGGTCACGCCCACGGGCGGGAGCCCGGAGGACGAGCCGGGCCGGCTCGACGGGCACGAGGCGACGGTGATCCTGGAGCGCACCCGCGCCTCCGTCGACCCCGAACTGCGCGCCGCCGTCGACTCCTTACCCAGCTCCATGCGCAGGGTGGCGCGCTACCACTTCGGCTGGGAACACGCGGACGGCACTCCCGCCTCCGGCAACGCGGGCAAGGCCATCCGCCCCGCCCTCGTCCTGGCCGCGGCCGCCGCCCTCGGCGGCCCGCAGGCCCAGGCCGCGGCCGTCCGCGCGGCCGCGGCGGTGGAACTGGTGCACAACTTCACGCTGCTGCACGACGACGTGATGGACCGGGACACCACACGCAGACACCGCCCCACCGCGTGGACGGTGTTCGGTGACCCCGACGCCATCCTGGCCGGCGACGCCCTTCAGGCACTGGCCCTGCGTCTGCTCGCCGAGGACCCGCACCCGGCGTCGGCAGCCGCCGCGGCCCGGCTCGCGGCCTGCGTGATCGAACTGTGCGAAGGACAGCAGACCGACACCGCCCTGGAGCGGCGCGCACCCGCCGACGTCGGACTCGACGAGGTGCTGGTCATGGCCGAGGCCAAGACGGGCGCGCTGCTGGGCTGCGCCTGCGCCGTGGGCGCGCTGTACGCGGGGGCGTCCGCCGAGGACATCGAGGCGCTGGACGCGTTCGGCCGGGAGGCCGGGCTCGCCTTCCAGCTGATCGACGACGTGATCGGCATATGGGGCGACCCGAGCCGGACCGGGAAACCGGCCGGCGCGGATCTCGCCGCCCGCAAGAAGTCCCTGCCGGTCGTCGCCGCGCTGGCCTCCGGCACCCCGGCGGCCGCGGAACTCGCCGAGCTGTACGGGGCGCCGTACGACGGTGGGGACCTGGAGCCCGCCGTGCTCGCGGTGGAACGGGCCGGCGGCCGTGACTGGGCCCAGCTCCAGGCGGCCGACCACATGGCCCGGGCGATGCAGGAACTGGCCCGCGCCATCCCGGACCCGGAGACGGCGGGCGGGCTGCTCGCCCTCGCGGAGTTCGTCACCCGGCGTACCACCTAGACCCCGGAGCCTTCGGGACCGTGCGGCTCCTGACCCCGCACGGTCACCGGAGGCTCCGGCTCGCGGGTCCCGCACATCCCCACGGTGTGCGGGGCCCGCCCCACGCCTTCGGCCACCCACCGACTACGCTCAACCGCCGTACCGATCAGGCGGGTTGGGGCGGACGAAGGGGTGGGCATGGGCGTGGCGATCCGGGCTGCGGGGGAGGGGGACCGGGAGGCGGTCGTCCGGCTGCTGGACGAGGCGTTCCGGGACGACCCGGTCAGCCGCTGGGTGTTCCTTGATGAGGAGTACCTCCGCGCCACGCACCACAGGCTGATGGCCGCGTTCACGGACATCGTGCTCGCCGAGGGCTGGATCGACGTCACCGAGGACGGCTCGGCCTGCGCGCTCTGGCTGTCGGTGCCCGCGGCCGGCCCGGACGACGGGCACGCCGCCGAGGACGACGGACCCGCCCTGGTCCGTGCGGCCGTCGACCCCGCGAACGAGCGCGTCGAGCTGATCGGCCGGCTCACCGCGGAGATCCACCCGGCCGAACGCGCCCACGCCTACCTGTGGATGATCGGCGTCGCCCCGCACCGGCGGGGCGAGGGGCTGGGCAGCGCGCTGATCCAGGCGGTCCTGGACCGCTGCGACCGCGACGGCCTGCCCGCCTACCTGGAGGCGAGCAACGCCGACAGCCGCCGCCTGTACGAGCGGCTGGGCTTCGCGGTCATGGCCGACCGAGTGCTGGAACTGCCCGACGGCCCACCGATGTGGCCCATGTGGCGCGAGCCCGACGCCGGCTGATCCCATGGGAGCGCGGCGGATGCCCTGCGCCGGCTGATCGCAAAGGGCTCGCATCCCCTCCCCGGCTGACCCGACGGAGCCGCATTCCTCAGCGGCTGATCCGGTGGGGGTCGTGCGTCCCGCATCGGCCGCGTCCGCAGCGGCTGTGCGCGTTGTGCGTGTTGTGCCGTGCCGGTTGACCGGGGGGCGAGCCCTCGCGGGCTGGCCCGACGGAGCCGTATGCCGCACCGGCTGATGCGACAGGAGCTGTGGGTCCTGCATCGGCTGGGTCCAGGTCGGCGCGAGCCCTGCGTCGACTGACCTGGCAGGGGCCGTATGCCTCACGGGTTGATCCTGCGAGGGTGCGAGTCCTCGCGGGCCGGCCCGACAGGGGGTCCTCCCCTCACTGGCTGAGCCCGGGCGGCGGTTCTCGACACCGGCCTACCTACGGTCGTGCCCCTCACGGGCTGCCCCCGTAGGCGGCAGGTGCCCACACCGGCCGACCGCACAGCACGCCCCTGCCCGCCCGTTGACCCGACGCAAGGCCGCTCCGAGCCGGCCGAGCCCGCAAACTCCGCTGCCCTCCGCCCCCGCCGATGGCTCTCACCGCCCCACCGGAGGCCCACCACCCCTTCACCGTGCGCCGGAGGCCCACCACCCCCCGTCGGAGGCGGCTCCCCTTCCCCCGCCCGCCGCAGGCGGGCCCTCACCGCTCCGGCACGATCCTCGCCACGATGCGTTCCACCAGTTCCTCCGGGACACCCGTTCCGGGGAGGACGCCGTCGAGGACTCCGGGCAGGGTCACCTGTTCGAGGATCAGGCCGAGCATGGCGAGGTAGAGCACGACGACCGTCTCGTCGCCGCCGGGCAGGCCCGCCTCCCGGTGGAACGTCATGCCGTACTCCAGTTCGCCGCGGACGGACTCGGTGTACGAGGCGCGCAGTTCCGGGCGGCGGGTGGCCTCCAGGCGGAGTTCGAGCAGGGCCAGATAGCCCGTGCGGTCACCGGTGACGCGGGTCATCAGGTCGTGCATCAGCGCGGTGACCAGCGCGCGGTCCTTCGGGGCCTTCATCAGTGCGCCCAGGACCTCCGGGTCGGGGGTCAGCCGGGTGTGCACCCGGCCGTCGATCTGCCGCAGCAGGTCGTCGCGCCCGCCGAAGTAGTTGGAGGCGGTGCCGACCGGCACCCCGGCCGCCGTGTCCACCGCGCGGAACGTCAGCCCGCGGGCGCCCTCCCGTGCCAGCACCTCGATCCCGGCGTCGAGCAGGGCCGCGCGGCGCTCCGGATTACCGGCCATTCGGAATCCCCTCTCTCACTTGAACGACTTCACCGGCTCGTCCATCGAAACACTTGCAACCACTACAAGCGAAGTACTACAACTGGAGTGGTTCAGCGACGAGTGCAGCTTACGGAAGAGAGACCCAGTTGCGAAAGCTCAGCTACTTCATCGCCTGCTCGATCGACGGATTCATCGGCGACCCGAGCGGCGACGCCTCCGCCATGTTCCGCTTCGTCGAGGGCGAGTACCTCGACTACCTCAAGACGGAGGAGGCCGACACCCTGCCCACCCCGGGCCGCCGCGCCTTCGGCGTCGACGACACGCCCAACCGGCGGTTCGACACGATCGTCCAGGGCCGCGCCAGCTACGACCTGGCACTGAAGGAGGGCCTCACCAGCCCCTACGCCCACCTGCGCGAATACGTCGCGTCCCGCACCCTCGCCGAGTCCCCGGACCCGAACGTCGAGATCATCTCCGACGGCCTCGTCGCCAAGGTCCGCGAACTCAAGGCCGAGGACAGCGCCTTCGACATCTACCTGTGCGGCGGCTCGCGGATCGCCGGCGAGCTGATCGACGAGATCGACGAGATCGTCGTCAAGACCTACCCCGTCGTGTTCGGCTCCGGCATGCCGATGTTCGCCTCCGGCTTCGCCGTCACCGACTTCGCCCTGGACTCGGTGCGCTCCTTCGACAACGGAGTGCTGGTGCGGACGTACCGCAGGAAGCGGTGACGGGCGGAGGGGCGGGGCGGCCGGCCGGCGGGGAGCGCGGAACGGTCGGCCGTCCTACCCTGGAGGGCATGGACAGCGAAGGTCATGCCTGTCCCGTCTGCGGACAGTCCGTCGAAACGGTCGTCCGGCGCCACAAGACGCTGGGCGCATGGGTGCCGACCTGGGTCGCGGGCCCGTGCCGGAACCCCAAGTGCGACGCGTACGCCGAGGTGGGCGTCGCAGCCGCCGAAGAGCACACCAGGCGCCCCGGCCCCACCGAGCACGAGCGGCACACCGGGCGGCACACCGGGCACGCGAAATCCTGACCGCCCCGACCGGGCCCGACCGAGGAGCGCCCATGAAGTACCTGGTCGTCGTGCAGGGCACGCAGGCGGAGTACGAGGGCATGCGCGGGAACCCCTCCGAGAACGCCCCCGGCTGGACCGAGGACGAGCTGAAGGCCATGTACGTCTACATGGGCGCGATCAACTCCGAGCTGGCCGAGACCGGCGAGCTGGTCGACCCCCAGGGTTGGCCGAGCCCGCCCGGAGCCGGCTGGTCACGCGCGGCGCGGACGGCCGTACGGTGATCGCGGACGATCCCTACGACAAGGCCGAGGTGCTGCCGGCCGGCTACTGGCTGCTGGACTGCGCGAGCCTGGAGCGGGTCACGGAGATCGCCGAACGCGTCACCCGCTGCCCCGGCCCGGAGGGAGTCGTCGAGCGGCCGGTGGTGATCCGGCCCGTTCTCGACGGCGCCGACGACATCCAGGACGCCTCCTAGAACTCACGACGCGCCCGGCAGTCCGCCCGTCAGGGGGTCTCGTCCCGTCAGGCAGTAGATGCCGCTCGCCGGGTCCCGCAGCACGATCCAGTGCCCGCCCGTCGCCACCCGTACCGCGCCGAGCCTCTCGTGCTCCGCGCAGGTCGCCTCGATGTCGGCGCAGGCCAGGTCGAGATGGGCGGAGGCCGGCCGTTCGGTGCCGAGGCGCTGGAGCAGCAGCCGCACCGGCAGCCCGGCCGGCGGCGCCACCACATGGAACTCCGGCCGCGACCCCGGCCGGGACGTCCAGCCGGTGGTCAGCGCGCTCCAGAAGGCGACCTCGGCGTCGTAGGCGGACGGCGGGACGTCCAGGCACACCTGGTCGAGACGGCTGCCGCGCACCACCGGCGGCCGTATCGCCTCCCCCTGCCAGGGCACGGCGCAGAACAGCTGACCGGCGGGCGAGCGCAGCACGGCCCATCCGTCGTGCTCGGCGACGGTCCGCGCGCCCAGCGCCAGCGCGGTGGCGATGAACTCCGGTACGTCGTCCACGGCGAAGTCGAGATGCGCGCCGCCGTCCCCGGAGCCGACGCCCTGCACCTTCGCGCAGGCGTCCGCGCCGCCGCCCGGCAGCAGTGTCGCGAACTCTCCCCGCTTGCCGCGGGGCTCGGACAGCCGGGTGCCGGTGACGGCCGTCCAGAACTCCTGGGCGCGGCCGAGGAGTCCGGCGGGGCGGTCGATGAAGGCGTAGGTCCAGCGGATGGTCATGCCGTGATCGTAGAGCGAACGATTCCGTGATCTCCTGTCCCGCGAACCACCGATCGGATCAGCGGCTCAGTGGATCGTCGTACAGAGGAGAGTGCGCTCGATGGAACCCTGCGTCTTCTGCGGCATCGTCGCGGACCCCGCCCGCGCGCGGATCGTGCACGAGGACGCCCACACGCTCGCCTTCTTCCCGCTGACCCCGGCCACCTGGGGACACACCCTGGTGGTGCCGCGGGCGCACTCGGAGGACCTGTGGCAGATGGCCGAGGACGAGGTCCGGCGGCTGATGGACGCGGTGCTGACGGTCGGCAGGACACTGCGCTCGGTCCTCGCCCCGGAGGGCATGAACGTCATCAACTCGGCCGGGCGGGCCGCCACCCAGACGGTCTTCCACACCCACGTCCACCTGGTGCCGCGGCATACCGGCGACCCGATGGGCGACTTCTGGCCGCCGCGCACCGCGCCCCGGGACGAGGCGGCGCTCGACGAGCTGGCCGGGCGCGTGCGGTCCGCCGGGCTCAGCTCCAGACGGCGATGAGCACCAGGTCGGCGGCGAGCAGCGCGCCGTGGAAGAGGGCGAGGGTGTCGGAGAGGACCGCGCCGCGCAGGGGGACGTCGGCCCGGAACGGGGTGGCGTCCATGGACAGCACCTCGATCGTGCTGCCGGGGCGGCGGGCGGCGTCGTACAGCCGCCGGTACAGCCGCTCCTGACGCAGGAAGTGCGCGTCGAGGAACCAGAAGCACAGCAGCGGCACCACCCCGGTGGCCGCCACCGCCCAGCTCTTCTGGCTGGCCGACAGAGCCAGGAAGCCCGCGGCGAGGGTGAGCGACCAGCCCTTGACCAGGAACGAGTTGTTGCCCAGCCGGGTGATGGTCGCCTGGACGAACTCCAGATGCTTGACCCGGTCGGCGTCCAGCGGCTCACGGCCGGTTGCGGCCCCGGCCCCGACCCCTGCTCCGGCTCCGGTCCCGACACCGGTTCCGGCCCCGTCGTTCAAGGCTGTCACGTCGAACTCCCCCCGTCCCGGCGCGCGTTCGCCACCGCGTCGAGGCTAGCGAAAAAACGCCGAAAGGGCCGGTCGCGGTTGCGACCGGCCCCCTCGGGAAGCCTCATGACCTGCGATGGTGCACCGATCGCGGGTCCGCGGCAGCGGCCTTGGTCAGGCCTTCTTGGTCTCCCAGAAGATCTTGTCGATCTGGGCGATGTAGTCCAGCGCCTTCTGGCCCGTCGCCGGGTCGGTGGACGCCTTGGCGGCCGAGAGGGCCTTCAGGGTGTCGTTGACCAGCTGGTGCAGCTCCGGGTACTTCTCGAAGTGCGGGGGCTTGAAGTAGTCGCTCCAGAGCACCGAGACGTGGTGCTTGGCGAGCTCCGCGCGCTGCTCCTTGATGACCGTGGCACGCGCCTGGAAGTGCGGGTCGTCGTTGGCGGCCATCTTCTCCTGGACGGCCTTCACCGACTCCGCCTCGATGCGGGCCTGGGCCGGGTCGTACACACCGCAGGGCAGGTCGCAGTGCGCGCTGACCTTGACCTTGGGGGCAAACAGGCGGGAAAGCATGGAGCATTCCTTCCTCGTGATCGTCTTCTCAGGTGGGACATTACTCCCTGAGGAACCGGTTTTCGCGAGTGCCCCCTTGGGCTTAGGACAAAAGTCCGGGGTGAGACTGAGACTGGTGGAGGATCGAACCGGGGAGGTGCCGGGATGCGGGAGCCGTCGCAGGAGACCGAGCGCAGGGGTGCGCCGTTCGGGCTGGCGGAGGTGACCGGGCCGTCGATGGTCCCCACGCTGCTGCACGGGGACCGGCTCGTGGTGCACTACGGCGCCCGGATCCGCCCTGGTGACGTGATCGTCCTGCGCCATCCGTTCCAGCAGGACCTGCTGGTGGTGAAGCGGGCGGCGGAGAGCCGCGAGGGCGGCTGGTGGGTGCTCGGGGACAACGCCTTCGCGGGCGGTGACAGCACCGACTACGGCACCGTGCCGCAGGAGCTGGTGCTGGGCCGGGTCCGCTTCCGCTACCGGCCCCGCAAGCCGGGTCAGCGCTCGCCGCTGGCGGTGCTGCGCTGGGCGGTCTCCGCGGCCAGGCCGGTCTGGTGCGACCGGTCCGCCTCCAGGCGCTTGCGGGCGCGGTAGGCGGCCACGTTCGCGCGGGTGGCGCAGCGGTCGGAGCAGTAGCGCCGCGAGCGGTTGGTGGAGGTGTCCAGGTAGGCGTTGCGGCACGGGGCCGCCTCGCACAGGCCCAGGCGGTCCACGCCGTACTCGGTGAGGTGGAAGGCCAGGCCCATCGCCGCGATGGCCGCGTAGCCGGCGGTGGCGTTCGACGGGTGGTCGGCGAGGTGCATGTGCCACAGCGGGCTGCCGTCCTCGTCGCGGTGGTCGTGCCCGGAGATCTGCGGGCTGACCGGGAACTCCAGCAGCAGCGAGTTCAGCAGGTCCACCGCCAGCGTCTCGTCGCCGCCGTCGGCCGCCTCGAAGACCGCGCGCAGCCGGCCCCGGACCGAGCGGAACCGGGTGACGTCCGCGTCGGTGGCGCGCCGGGCCGCCGACTGGTTGCCGCCGAACAGGTCGCGGACGGCGTCGACGGACGTCAGCGCGTCCTTGCCCCGGGCCGGCTCCTCGCTGTTGACGAGACGTACGGCGTAATCCGAGTAATAGGCCAGTTCCACTTGTAGTCCTTACGAGGGCGCTTTATGGTCGTGGTGCGGTCGGGTAACAGACGATCGTGCTTCCAGGGTATTACGCATGCCTCGATCGGGGAGGGTGACGATGACGGACACGCAGACGACGGCGGCCGGTACCGACTGGCAGGCCTGGCAGCACAGCTGGGACCGCCAGCAGGAGTGGTACATGCCGGACCGGGAGGACCGCTTCCGGGTCATGCTCGACATGGTCGAGGCACTGGTCGGCACCGCCCCGCGCGTCCTGGACCTCGCCTGCGGCACCGGCACCATCACCGCCCGGCTCCTGGCCCGCCTCCCCGAGGCCACCAGCACCGGCGTCGACCTCGACCCGGCCCTGCTCACCATCGCCGAGGGCACCTTCGCGGGCGACGACCGGGTCACCCTGGTCACGGCCGACCTCAAGGACCCGGACTGGACGGCGAAGCTGCCGTACGAGACGTACGACGCGGTCCTCACCGCCACCGCCCTGCACTGGCTCCACAGCGAACCCCTCGCGACCCTCTACGGTCAGGTCGCGGAGCTGGTCCGCGACGGCGGTGTCTTCATGAACGCGGACCACATGATCGACGACAGCACGCCCCGGATCAACGCGGCCGAGCGCGCCCAGCGCCACGCCCGCATGGAACGCGCCCGCGCCGACGGCGCGCTCGACTGGACCCAGTGGTGGCAGGTGGCCGGCGAGGACCCGGTGCTCGCCGCCCCCACCGCCCGCCGCTTCGAGATCTACGGCGAGCACGCCGACGGCGACACGCCCTCCGCCGCCTGGCACGCCCGGGTGCTGCGCGAGAAGGGCTTCGCCGAGGCGCGCCCGGTGTGGTGCTCGCCGTCGGACACGCTGCTGCTCGCGCTGAAGTAGGGCGCACGCGCGAGGGGCGGTACGGAACCCGTCCGTACCGCCCCTCGCCGTGACTGCCGCTACAGCACCTTCGACAGGAACGCCTGCGTCCGCTCGTGCTGCGGGTCGGTCAGGACGTCGCGCGGGTTGCCGGACTCGACCACCACACCGCCGTCCATGAAGACCAGGCTGTCGCCGACCTCGCGGGCGAAGCCCATCTCGTGGGTGACGACGACCATCGTCATACCGGACTCGGCGAGGTCGCGCATGACGTCGAGGACGTCACCGACCAGCTCCGGGTCCAGCGCCGAGGTCGGCTCGTCGAACAGCATCAGCTTGGGCTCCATCGCCAGGGCACGCGCGATGGCCACCCGCTGCTGCTGGCCGCCGGAGAGCTGCGAGGGGTAGTTCCCGGCCTTGTCGGCCAGGCCCACGCGCTCCAGAAGCTGCCGCGCGTGCTCCCTCGCCTCCGTCCGGCTCTTGCCCTTGACCTGCATCGGCGCCTCGACGACGTTCTCCAGCGCGGTCATGTGCGGGAAGAGGTTGAAGCGCTGGAAGACCATGCCGATGTCCCGGCGCTTCAGCGCGACCTCGCTGTCCTTGAGCTCGTACAGCTTGTCGCCCTTCTGGCGGTAGCCGACCAGCTCGCCGTCGACGTAGAGCCGACCGGCGTTGATCTTCTCGAGGTGGTTGATGCACCGCAGGAAGGTCGACTTGCCGGAGCCGGAGGGACCGATGAGGCAGAACACCTCACCCTGCTTCACCTCCAGATCGATGCCCTTGAGGACCTCGACCGGGCCGAAGCTCTTGTGGACGCCCTCGGCCTTGACCATGGGGACGGTGGTGCTCTTCACGGGCTTGTCCGTCTTGCTGAGCTTGTCGGTCATGCGGACGCGTCTCCCTTCGGGCGGCTCAGGGACAACACGTTCGCCTTCACCTTCTGCCACGGCGTGGGCGGCAGCTGTCGGGTGGAGCCCTTGGCGTAGTAGCGCTCCAGGTAGTACTGGCCGATGCTGAAGACCGAGGTCAGCAGCAGGTACCAGGCCGCGGCGAGGAACAGCATCTCGGCCGGGGCGCCGGACGTCTGCCCGATGTCCTGGGCGGCGCGCAGCAGCTCCGGATACTGGACGACCGAGACCAGCGAGGTCGTCTTCAGCATGTTGATGACCTCGTTGCCCGTCGGCGGCACGATCACGCGCATCGCCTGCGGGATCACGATCCGGCGCAGGGTCTTGGCGTGGCTCATGCCCAGGGCGTGCGACGCCTCGGTCTGGCCCTCGTCGACCGCGAGCAGACCGGCACGGCAGATCTCCGCCATGTACGCGGCCTCGTTCAGGCCGAGGCCGAGCAGCGCGGTCAGGAACGGGGTCATGAAGTCCGACCACTCGTCCTTGTAGAACGGCCCGAGGTTGATGTACTCGAAGACCAGGCCCAGGTTGAACCAGACGATCAGCTGCACCAGGACCGGGGTGCCGCGGAAGAACCAGATGTAGAACCAGGCGATCGTCGAGGTCACCGGGTTCTTCGACAGGCGCATCACGGCGAGCAGGACGCCGCCGACGATGCCGATCGCCATGGACAGGACGGTCAGCAGGAGCGTCTTGCCGACGCCGTCCAGGATGCGGTCGTCGAAGAAGTAGTCGGGGATCGCGTCCCAGTTGATCCTGCCCTGGGAGAACGCGTAGACGACCGCGCCGAACAGCGCGAGCGCGACGACGGCGGAGACGTACCGCCCGTAGTGCCGGACCGGGATGGCCTTGATGGCTTCCGGTCCGGCCGGGGGAGTGTCGTCCGGCCCCGTCGTCTTGTCGATGTCAACAGTCACGGGTGTTGCCTTTCAGTGCCCGCAGTACGGTGGCCGCGCGGTCACTTGCCGCCGTTGACGACGGCTTCCTCGACGGCACCGTCCTCGACGCCCCACTTCGAGATGATCTTCTCGTACTCGCCGTTGGCGATGATCGCTTCCAGGGCGGCCTTGAGGGCGTCGCGCAGCTGGGTGTCGCTCTTGGCGACCGCGATGCCGTACGGCGCCGCCTCGACCTGCTCGCCGACCAGCTGGAAGTCGTTGCCGCCGCCGGAGGTCTTCACCGCGTACGCGGCGACCGGGAAGTCGGAGGAGCCGGCGTCGGCGCCGCCCGCGCGCAGGCGGGTCTGGGCCTGCTGGTCGTTGTCGAAGGCCTCGATCGTGATCTTCTCGCCCTTCGGGCACTTCTCCGACTCGGCCTTGGCGAGGTCCTCGGAGACGGTGCCGCGCTGCAGCACGATCTTCTTGCCGCACAGGTCGGACCAGGTCTTGATGCCCTGGTCGTCGCCCTTCTTGGTGTAGATCGAGACACCGGCGGTGAAGTAGTCGACGAAGTCGACGCCCTCGCCGACCTTCTTGCCGGTGTCGGAGTCGATGCCCTCCTGGCGGTCCTTGGTGTCGGTCATCGCGGACATGGCGATGTCGTAGCGACCCGAGCGCAGACCGGTGATCAGCGTGTCGAAGGTGCCGTTCTCGAACTGGAAGTCGACGCCGAGCTGCTTGCCCATGGCGGCGGCGATGTCCGGGTCGATACCGACCGTCTTGCCGGAGCTGTCCTTGAATTCGACCGGCGCGTACGCGATGTCCGAACCGACCTTGATGACGCCCTTGTCGCGGATCTCCGCGGGCAGCTTGTCGGCCAGCGGCGCCGCGGTCTTCGACGCGGTGTCCGCGGTCTCCGAGCCGCCGCCGTTCTTCGTCTGGTCACCGCAGCCGGTGAGCAGCAGGGCGCCTGCGACCGCGATCGAGCCGACCGCGGCCAGCCGGGTGCGCATGGCGGTCGTACGACGGGTGGTGCTTGCGGTCATGGTGGGTTCCTCCGGCGGATGGGTGGAGTTGCCGATGGGTCGACGAGAACACACACCTTCGGGTGTCGCGACCTCGTGTGATTACGGGCATCTTGCCATTCGGACTGAGCCATTCAGGCTGCCCGCCATGTCAAAATCGGATAACGGGTGACGCCCGAACCGCATCACTCCGGACAACACGGCCGGACCTTCTGCGGGAATGCCTCCTTCCGGCCGGAAGATCTTCGGCATGTCTCACGATATGGATGATCCAAACCGGGCTTATGCCGGTACTTGAGCGTTTGTCAAGGGTTTGTCGAGCCCTCGTCCCCATATTCGTCTATGAGTCATGTCACCGGCATGTGACCTTCGCGTTATGGACTCGTCGGCGACGCCCTTCGTCCGGTAAGAAGGTTCTTTACACCCCTCATCCGGGGCAGGGCGCGTGTGCGGCGCGCCCGTCGCGTATGTGCCCGTACGCATCTCTCACTGGGTCATACGCGGTGCCCGCCCACCCCTCACCAGGAGTGGAACCCACCCTCAAACCATGAACACCTAAGGGGTAAAACGAAGTGGCAGCGGAGATCGTCAATCCTCGCAGCGAGACCCATACGGACCAGGAGGGCGGTGCGGAGCCCCTCGACTCCATCGATCCGGCTTTCGCGCTGCACCGCGGCGGCAAGATGGCTGTGCAGGCCACCGTGCCGATCCGTGACAAGGACGACCTGTCCCTGGCTTACACGCCCGGCGTCGCGAAGGTGTGCACCGCGATCGCCGAGCAGCCGGACCTCGTCCACGACTACACCTGGAAGTCGTCGGTCGTGGCCGTCGTGACGGACGGTACGGCCGTGCTCGGGCTCGGCGACATCGGACCCGAGGCCTCCCTTCCGGTCATGGAAGGCAAGGCCATCCTCTTCAAGCAGTTCGGCGGCGTCGACGCCGTGCCGATCGCGCTGGCCTGCACCGACGTCGACGAGATCGTCGAGACCGTGGTGCGGCTCGCGCCGTCCTTCGGCGGCGTGAACCTGGAGGACATCTCGGCGCCCCGGTGCTTCGAGATCGAGCGCCGGCTCCAGGAGCGCCTGGACATCCCGATCTTCCACGACGACCAGCACGGCACCGCCGTCGTCACGCTGGCCGCGCTGCGCAACGCCGCGCGCCTCAGCCGGCGGGAGATCGGCCAGCTGCGGGCGGTCATCTCGGGCGCCGGCGCGGCCGGTGTCGCCATCGCCAGGATGCTGATCGAAGCCGGCATCGGGGACGTGGCGGTCGCCGACCGCAAGGGTGTCGTGTCGGCCGACCGGGACGACCTGACCTCGGTCAAGCGGGAGCTGGCCTCCTTCACCAACAAGGCGGGCCTCACCGGCTCCCTGGAGGACGCGCTGGCCGGCGCCGACGTCTTCATCGGCGTCTCCGGCGGCACCGTCTCGGAGGAGGCCGTCGCCTCCATGGCCGAGGGCGCGTTCGTGTTCGCCATGGCCAACCCGAACCCCGAGGTGCACCCCGAGGTCGCGCACAAGTACGCGGCGGTCGTGGCCACCGGCCGGTCGGACTTCCCGAACCAGATCAACAACGTGCTGGCGTTCCCCGGCATCTTCGCCGGGGCGCTCCAGGTGCGGGCCTCCCGGATCACCGAGGGCATGAAGATCGCGGCGGCGGAGGCGCTGGCCGCGGTGGTCGGGGACGACCTCGCTCCCGACTACGTCATCCCCTCGCCGTTCGACGAGCGCGTCGCCCCGGCCGTGACGGCGGCGGTGGCCGCGGCGGCTCGGGCGGAGGGCGTCGCCCGCCGGTGACGCACACCGAGCCGGCCGGGACCGGAGTCCGGCCCCGGTCCGGTCCAGAGCGTTGACCCGAATGACCCCGCCCGTTCGGGCGGGGTCATTCGGCTGCGGGGGGCTGGGCTGTTCGGGGGGTGGGTTGCGCCGGTCGGGGGAGGGCGGGCGGTGGTCGGGGTTTCGTAGGTGTGGGGGTGTGTCGACCCGGTGGTGGCCGGGTCGAGGTGGGTGCGGTCAGCCGTGCCGCTCGGGCGGTGGTCGGGTTCCCGCGGGTGCTCCGACGGGGCGTACGGTCGGTGGAGACGCTGGCAAGAGGGTGTGTCTCACAGTCCGACACGGTTCCGCCCGCCCCTACGGCCCCCTATCGTCGCCCCCATGTTCGCTGTCTACGCCGCCCGAATCGACCGCGACCGGCCGCTCGACGGACTGGAGTTGGGGGAGCGTCCCGCCCCCGAGGCCCGTCCCGGCTGGAGTGTCGTCAACGTCAAGGCCGCCTCCCTCAACCACCACGACCTCTGGTCCCTCCGCGGCGTCGGCCTCCCCGAGGACCGGCTCCCGATGATCCTCGGCTGTGACGCCGCCGGAATCGACGAGGACGGCAACGAGGTCGTCCTGCACTCCGTCATCGGCCAGACCGGCCACGGCGTCGGCCCGAAGGAGCCCCGCTCCATCCTGACCGAGCGCTACCAGGGCACCTTCGCCGAGCAGGTCGCCGTGCCCGCCTGGAACATCCTGCCCAAGCCCAAGGAGCTCTCCTTCGAGGAGGCCGCCTGTCTGCCGACCGCCTGGCTGACCGCCTACCGGATGCTCTTCACCAACGCCGGGGTGCGCCCCGGTGACTCGGTGCTCGTGCAGGGCGCGGGCGGCGGTGTCGCCACCGCCGCGATCGTGCTGGGCAAGGCGGCCGGGCTGCGGGTCTTCGCCACCAGCCGGGACGAGGCCAAGCGGAAGCGGGCGCTGGAGCTCGGTGCCGTGGAGGCGCTGGAGTCGGGCGCGCGACTGCCGCAGCGGGTGGACGCGGTGATCGAGACGGTCGGCGCGGCGACGTGGTCCCACTCGGTGAAGTCGCTGCGGCCCGGCGGCACGCTGGTGATCTCCGGTGCCACCAGTGGTGACCGGCCCTCGCACGCGGAGCTGACGCGCATCTTCTTCCTGGAGCTCAAGGTCGTCGGCTCGACCATGGGGACCAAGGACGAGCTGGAGGACCTGCTGTCGTTCTGCGCGGCCACGGGTGTGCGGCCGGTGATCGACGAGGTGCTGCCGATGGAGCAGGCTCGCACGGGCTTCGAGCGGCTGGCGGCGGGGGACCAGTTCGGCAAGATCGTGCTCACCAACTCCTGAGTTGTGCGGGCGGTTCGCCCGTGGATGACGACGGCACTCGACAACGGCCGGTCCGGTTCTTCCGGGCCGGCCGTTTCCGTATGCCGCTGTGCTGCCGCTGTGCTGCCGTCGCGTTGCCGTCGCGCGGGCTATGTCAACCAAGGTTGACGCTTGGGGGATGTCAACGTAAGTTGACGTCATGACCGAAGCAACGGATCTCGCCGAGCGCGCGGGCGACCGCGATCCACGGGTCGGGCTGCGGGCCGTCGCCGCGCTGCGCCGGCTGCTGGAGCAGTTGGAAGCCGTCCAGGTGCGCAGCGCGCGCCATCAGGGCTGGTCGTGGCAGGAGATCGCCGCGGAACTCGGTGTGAGCAGGCAGGCCGTCCACAAGAAGTACGGGAGGCGATGATGTTCGAACGGTTCACCAAGGACGCTCGTGAGGTGGTGAAGGGGGCCTTCGCCCACGCCGAGCACGAGCGGGCGAGCACCGTCGACGCCGGCCATCTGCTGCTCGCGCTGCTCGACCGCGAGGCGAGCCGGGCCTCCTTCGCGCTGGCCGCGCTGGGCGCGGATCGGCGCCGGGCCTCAGTGACCCGGGCGCTGGACGAGGCCCGGCGCCGGGCCGGACTCTCCCAGGCGGACACCGAGGCGCTGGCCGGGCTGGGGATCGACGTGGCGGAGATCGTCGCCCGGGTGGAGGAGGTGCACGGCGCGGGTGCGATGTCCGAGGGCCCCAGGGACACGGCGAGGCGCGGCAGGCGCCCCTCCTTCGGCCGGGACGCCAAGGACGTGCTGGAGAAGTCCCTGCGCATCGCCCTGGCCCGACATGACCGCACCATCGGCGACCAGCACCTCCTGCTCGCCCTCACCGCTCGCCCGGGTGTCGCCGCGGAGGTTTTGGCGGACCACGGCGTCACCTACGAGTCGGTGACGCGGGTACTGGACGGCGGGGGAGCGGGAGGCGTGGCCAAGGCGGGGTGAGGGTGCCCGCCCGCGCCGACCCCCGCCCCTACGCCTTGGGTGTGCGGAGCAGTGCGGTGATCCGGGAGGCCGCTGTCGAGAGGTGATGGCGGGCCTCGTGGAGTTGGGCGGGGGTGACTCCGTGGTCGCGGGCTGTGTCGCGGATGTCGTCGCGGAAGCGGTCGAGGAGGCGGTCGAGGTCGCGGGCCGGGTCTCCGGTGGGGTCCTCGTGGGCCCAGGCGGGTTCGACGTCGGCCGGGAAGTCCGCGGGGGTGGAGGAGTACTCGTGGTCGGGGCCGTTGCCCCGGCGCTTGCCGTTGTCCGTGCCGAACTGACCGAACTCCTTGGCCAGTTCCGTCAGGCCCTCGCGCAGGCCCGTCGGCCAGTCGCCGCGCTGGAAGTGGTCCTGCACCTGCTCCTGGACCCGCCGGGCGATGCGCTGCACCTCTTCCTGGGCCTGCGCCCGTGCCTGGTCCTGGGCCTCCTTGGCCTGGCGGCGGGCGCGCTGGGCCTCCTCGCGGGCCCGGCGGCTCTCGTCCTTGGCGCGGCGGGCCTGCTCCTTCCACTCCTGCTTGACGCGCCGCAGCTCCTCCTTGGCCGCGCGCCAGGCCTCCTTGTCCCCGCCGGCTTCCGAGGAGTCCGCCGAGCCGTGCTCCTGCCGGGCCTGGCTCGCCGCGGCGGCCCGCATCTCGCGCCGCAGGTCACCGGCGGCGCCCCGCACATCGGCCCGGATCTCCGCGGCCAGCTCGGCGACGGACTCCCGGATCTCCAGCTCCAGGTCGGCCAGTTCACCGCTGCGGTCGGCCAGTTCGGCGCGGCCGGCGTCCGTGATGGCGTACACCTTGCGGCCGCCCTCGGTGGTGTGGGTGACCAGGCCCTCGCTCTCCAGCTTGGCCAGGCGCGGGTACACCGTGCCCGCCGACGGCGCGTACAGCCCCTGGAAGCGTTCCTCCAGGAGGCGGATCACCTCGTAGCCGTGGCGCGGGGCCTCGTCGAGCAGCTTGAGCAGGTAGAGGCGGAGGCGGCCATGGGCGAAGACGGGCGGCATGTCAGAGCACCTTCTTGTCGGTCGTGCCGTCGGCCGGGGCGGCAGCGGCATTGTCTCCTGGGCCGTCCTGCGGTTCCGCCGCGTCCCACCGCTCCTCCGGCGGCCGGCGCAGCAGGGCGATGGAGCCGGAGACGGTCGTCGCCTTCAGCCGGCCGTTGCCCTCGCCGAGGCGGCCGGTGATGCGCTTGGCGCCCCACTGGCCGGTGACCCGCAGATCCTCGAAGGCGTTGGAGACGCTTCCGCTGGCGGTGTTCGCCTCCACCCGCGCGTCCGCCGGCTGCGGCAGACGGATCGCGATCTCGCCGGAGACGCTGGTGAGGCCGATGTCGGTGGGGCTGCCTCCCGGATTGAGGTCGACGATCATCGAGCCGCTGACCGAGTCGGCCTTCACGGACGAGCCCGCCTCGACGACGGTCAGGTCCCCGGAGACCGAGTTGAACCGCAGGTCGCCGCCGAGCGCCTGGGCCTCCACATTGCCCGAGACGGTGTCCGCGCGGACCGGCCCGGTGAGGCCGACCAGCGTCGTGTCCCCGAAGGCGCCCCGCACGTCCACCGGCCCCGTGACGCCGGAGACCATCGCGGAGGCGCCGACCACGCCCACCTCGACGCGGGTGTTCGCGGGGACGGCCAGCGAGACCACGGCGCTGCGCCGGCGCCCCTTGGGGTCCAGCCACTTGAGGAAGCCCTTCCAGGGCAGGTCGTCGTAGGCCACCGTCAGCGTGCCGTCCTGCTCGGTGACGGTCAGGGGCGGCCCTTCGAGCTGGGAGATCTCCAGGCGGGCGGAGCCCTCGTCGGTGCCCACCACGTTCACCGTGCCATTGACGATGCGGACGCGGAGTTCGCTCGGGGGCGCGTCGAAGACGAGCTTCCTCGGCTCCGCGACGGACCACTCTGACATGGTGCAGACCTCCTCGACGACCCACCCCGACGCGCCATATCGCGTCTTCCGCAATTCACGATATATCGCGGCCTCGGAAAGTCAAGACACTCTTTCCGGCGATCACGGATCACCCGAACCGGACAAAGTGCCCTAGCGTGTGATCATGCCGACGGACAACTCCCCGGTCGGCCCCCGTGCCGGTGCCACCGCCCCGGGCGCCCTGCTGCTCTGCCGGGCGGAGCCCGCGTCCGTCGCCTCCGCCGCCCGCCTGCTGCGCGAGCCCATGCTGCTCACCGGCGCAGGGGAGCGGTGGAGTGTGCTCGTGCCGGAGGGAAGGCCCTGGCGGGACGCCGGCGAGCCGGTCGACCGCGTCGCGGGCGGTTGGGCCGCCGCCCTCGCCGTCGGCGCTCCCTGGCCCGTCCTCGCCCTGTGGTGGGACCCCGACCGGGCGGGGTTCACGCTGGCCGCCGGCTTCCGCCGTCCCGTCGGCTACGTGTGGCTCGCGAACGGCGTCGCGGCCGGTGAGGACGAGGCCATGCGCACCTTCGCCGCCCGCCTCGGCCTGGACCCGGTCCTCGACATGCAGTCCCTTGACCGGCTGACGCGGCCCGACGACGCGGCGGACGGCCGCACCCGCATCCGTGGCCTGCTGGCGGTCCTCACGCGCGTGGGCGTCGCCCTGCCCGGCGGTCTCGTCCCCGGTGATCCCGCCGCCCGCCTCGTCGAAGCGGCCGAGAGCGCCCCGGACGTCCGGCGGATCGACCGGCCCGGGTGGCGCGAGGCGGTCCGCACGGAACTGGACGTCGTCGAGAACGGTCTCCAGGACCGTCTCCTGGGCCCCTTCCTGCCCTGGACGGGCGGCCCGAGGGCCCGTGCCCTGTCCCTCGCCCAGATCGCCGCCGGCCTCCCCCTCACCGCGTGGGGCCTGCACCGCCGCAGCGCCGGCCGGCTGGTCGCGGGCACCCTTCTCCTGGCCCACGGCACACTCGGCCTGGGCTACGGCCTGGCCCACCCACGCGACTGACGACGCACCACGACCGACGACAGACGGGCACACCAACGGCCACCCACGACAACCGGCGGCCACCCGCGTCGACCCCGTCACCCACGACAACCAGCGGCCGTCCACGTCGACCACCACGGCGACCCGCCCGCCGACGGAAAACGGGGCGCCCCAGGCGCCCCGCTCACCGGCCCTCCCGACGCAGGGGAAGGCACCGCCGCTCTACTCGTCGTCGTCCTCGTCGTCCAGCCGCGCCAGCCACGTCGCCAGACGCTCCACCGGCACCTCGAAGTCCGGGTTGAGATCGACGAACGTCCGCAGCTGCTCGGCGAGCCACTCGAAGGTGACCTCCTCCTCGCCGCGCCGCTTCTCGAGTTCCTCGATGCCTCGGTCGGTGAAGTACACGGGTGCTCTCCTGGGGATGGGGCCCGGCCCGGGGCCCGGGAACGTACGACTCAAGGTTATGACGGAAGGGCCCGGCCCCGAGTCGCGAGGACTCGGGGCCGGGCCCTTCCGCAGTGCTGAGGCCTACGCCTCGAACACCTCACGTACCAGCTGCTCCTGCTCGGCCTGGTGCCGCTTCGCGGAACCCACGGCCGGCGACGAGCCGTGCGGACGCGAGATGCGGCGCAGGCGCTCGCCGTGCGGGACGTCCGCGCCGACCGCCAGGTCCAGGTGGTCGATGAGGTTGAGGGCGATGAAGGGCCACGCGCCCTGGTTCGCCGGCTCCTCCTGCGCCCACAGGTACTTCTCGGCGTTCGGGTACTTCTTGATCTCCGCCTGGAGCTCGGCACCCGGCAGCGGGTACAGCCGCTCGATGCGGATGATCGCGGTGTCGGTGATGCCGCGCTTGACCCGCTCGGCCTCCAGGTCGTAGTAGACCTTGCCCGCGCAGAAGACGACCTTCCGCACCGCGGCCGGGTCCACCGAGCTGTCACCGATGACCGGGCGGAACTGGCCCGTGGTGAACTCCTCCGCCTTCGAGGCCGCCGCCTTGAGGCGCAGCATCGACTTCGGGGTGAAGACGACCAGCGGCTTGTGGTGCGGGTTGTGCACCTGCCACCGCAGGAGGTGGAAGTAGTTCGCCGGCGAGGTCGGCATGGCGACCGTCATGTTGTTCTGCGCGCACAGCTGGAGGAAGCGCTCCGGGCGGGCGGACGAGTGGTCCGGGCCCTGGCCCTCGTAGCCGTGCGGGAGGAGCAGGACCACACCGGAGGTCTGGGCCCACTTCTGCTCCGCCGAGGAGATGAACTCGTCGACGACCGTCTGCGCGCCGTTGACGAAGTCGCCGAACTGCGCCTCCCACATCACGAGCGCGTCGGGGCGGGCCAGCGAGTAGCCGTACTCGAAGCCCATGGCCGCGTACTCGGAGAGCAGGGAGTTGTAGACGTTGAGCCGCGCCTGCTCCTCGGAGAGGTACTGCAGCGGCGTGTACTCCTCGCCCGTCTCGCGGTCGATGATGACCGCGTGGCGCTGGCCGAACGTACCGCGCTGGGAGTCCTGGCCGGCGAGCCGGACCGGGACGTTCTCCAGGAGCAGCGAGCCGATCGCGAGGGTCTCGCCCATGCCCCAGTCGATGGTGCCGTCCTCGACCATCGTCGCCCGGCGCTGGAGCTGCGGCAGCAGACGCGGGTGGACGGTGATGTGGTCGGGGATGTTGACCTGGGACTCGGCGATCCGCTTGACGACCTCGGAGGAGACCGCGGTGCCGACGGCGACCGGGAACTCGGCCTGCGGCTCGTGCGTCTCCACCGCGGCGGGCTGCGAGGTGGCCTCGCGGACCTCGGTGAAGACCTTCTCCAGCTGGCCCTGGTAGTCCTGGAGCGCCTGCTCGGCCTCCTCCAGGGTGATGTCGCCGCGACCGATGAGGGACTCGGTGTAGAGCTTGCGCACCGAGCGCTTCTTGTCGATCAGGTCGTACATCAGCGGCTGGGTGAAGGCCGGGTTGTCGGACTCGTTGTGACCGCGGCGGCGGTAGCAGATGAGGTCGATCACCACGTCCTTGTTGAACGCCTGGCGGAACTCGAAGGCGAGCCGCGCGACGCGGACCACGGCCTCCGGGTCGTCGCCGTTCACGTGGAAGATCGGGGCCTCGATCATGCGGGCCACGTCCGTCGCGTACATGGAGGAACGCGAGGACTCGGGGGCCGCGGTGAAGCCGACCTGGTTGTTGATGACGATGTGGACCGTGCCGCCGGTGCGGTAGCCGCGCAGCTGCGACATGTTCAGGGTCTCGGCCACCACGCCCTGGCCCGCGAAGGCCGCGTCGCCGTGGATCGCCACCGGCAGGACGGTGAAGTCCGTGCCGCCCTTGTTGATGATGTCCTGCTTGGCGCGGGAGACGCCCTCCAGGACCGGGTCGACCGCCTCCAGGTGGGAGGGGTTGGCGACCAGGGAGACCTTGATCTGCTCGCCGTCGAGGCCGGTGAAGGTGCCCTCGGCGCCCAGGTGGTACTTCACGTCGCCGGAGCCGTGCATCGACTTCGGGTCGAGGTTGCCCTCGAACTCGCGGAAGATCTGCGCGTACGACTTGCCGACGATGTTGGCGAGGACGTTCAGACGGCCGCGGTGGGCCATGCCGATGACGACCTCGTCCAGGCGGGACTCGGCGGCCGAGTCCAGGACCGCGTCCAGCAGCGGGATGACGGACTCGCCGCCCTCCAGCGAGAAGCGCTTCTGGCCGACGTACTTGGTCTGCAGGAAGGTCTCGAAGGCCTCCGCCGCGTTCAGCCGGCGCAGGATGCGCAGCTGCTCCTCGCGCTCCGGCTTGGCGTGCGGGCGCTCCACGCGGTCCTGGATCCACTTGCG
The DNA here is from genome assembly GCF_040298625.1 of Streptomyces sp. NPDC001532. Classification (NCBI taxonomy): domain Bacteria; kingdom Bacillati; phylum Actinomycetota; class Actinomycetes; order Kitasatosporales; family Streptomycetaceae; genus Streptomyces; species Streptomyces sp. NPDC001532. The sequence goes on along the minus strand of NZ_JBEPAL010000004.1, from coordinate 134,822 downwards.
CTGCTTGGGGTCCTGGATGTGCATGAACTCGATGCCGGTGGTGCGGCAGTACGAGTCGCGCAGGACGCCGAGGATGTCGCGCAGCTTCATCATCGACTTGCCGGCGAAGCCGCCGACGGCGAACTCGCGCTCCAGGTCCCACAGGGTGAGGCCGTGCTCGGTGATGTCCAGGTCGGGGTGCTTGCGCTGCTGGTACTCCAGCGGGTCGGTGTCGGCCATGACGTGGCCGCGGACCCGGTAGGAGTGGATCAGCTCGAAGACACGGGCGGCCTTGGTGACGTCGTCGTCGTGGGACGCGTCGATGTCCTTGAGCCAGCGGACCGGCTCGTAGGGGATGCGCAGCGCCTCGAAGATGTCGTCGTAGAAGTTGTTCTCGCCGAGCAGCAGGTTGGCGACCTGGCGGAGGAACTCGCCGGAGGCGGCGCCCTGGATGACCCGGTGGTCGTAGGTCGACGTGAGCGTCATGACCTTCGAGATGCCGAGCTTGTTCAGGGTGTCCTGGGAGGTGCCCTGGAACTCCGCCGGGTAGTCCATGGAACCGACGCCCATGATGACCGACTGGCCGGGCATCAGACGCGGGACCGAGTGGACGGTGCCGAGGCCGCCGGGGTTGGTCAGGGAGACCGTGACGCCGGTGAAGTCGTCCATCGTCAGCTTGCCGTCACGGGCGCGGCGGACGATGTCCTCGTAGGCCTGCCAGAACTCGAAGAAGTTCAGCGTCTCGGCCTTCTTGATCGCCGCGACGACCAGCTGGCGGTCGCCGTTGGGCTTGACCAGGTCGATGGCGAGACCGAGGTTGACGTGCGGCGGCTTGACCAGGGTCGGCTTGCCGTCCTTCTCGCCGAACGACCAGTTCATCGCCGGCATGGCCTTGATGGCCTGCACCATCGCGAAGCCGATGAGGTGGGTGAAGGAGATCTTCCCGCCCCGGGCCCGCTTCAGGTGGTTGTTGATGACGATGCGGTTGTCGAAGAGCAGCTTCACCGGCACCGCGCGGACCGAGGTGGCGGTCGGCAGCTCCAGCGAGGCGTTCATGTTCTTCGCGACCGCGGCGGCCGGGCCGCGCAGCGTGATCAGCTCGGGACCCTCCGGGGCCGCGGCGGCCGGCTGGGCCTTCGGGGCGGCGGCGGGCTTCGCCGGGGCCTTGGCGGCCGGGGCGGGAGCGGCGGCGGGCTTCGGGGCCGCCGGAGCCGGCGCCGGGGCGGGGGCCGCGGCGGGCTGGGCGGCGGCGGGGGCGGCCGGGGCGGCGGGTGCCGCGGGGGCGGCCGGCGTCTGAGCCGTGGGGGAGGTCTGCGCGGCCTCCGTGGCCGGGCTACCCGCCGGAGCCGGGGCGGCGGCCGCCCCGGGCTTGTAGTCGGCGAAGAAGTCCCACCAGGCGCGGTCTACCGAATTCGGGTCCTGGAGGTACTGCTGATAGATCTCGTCGACGAGCCACTCGTTGGCTCCGAACGCGGCCGCGGGATTCTTGCCCGCTTGGTCGGCGTCGGTGGAGATGCTCGAATTACTGGGGGACTGTGGCGACACGGCGGCAACCGCCCTCTTCCGCTTCACAAGGTGATGGACAGCGGGAATAAAGGCTACGCCTCCCTGGGCGGGAAGGTCAGGCCGGGCCCGTTCATCGTCGCGTAAGTCACATCGGAGACCGTGTTTCGGGGCTGATAATGGCGGGAAACAAGCGTGGTTCCGGTGTGCGATGCCGCTGGTGGGGTACGCCGATGCGGCCCGGCGCACGGACGGCGCGGGGCCCTGCCTGATCACACGTGTCCGTCAGTGCGAACGCCCGTGGATCTTGTGGCTCCGGTTCGCACTTTACGTCAACTTGGCACGGATGGCAGTCCCGGAAGAGTGATAAGAATCCGGCAACCCCGCTCGGATTCGGCCACTCCGATCCGGCCGCCGTGCAGATCCACCGCCCAGCGGGCGATCGCCAGGCCCAGTCCGGTGCCCCCGTCGCTGCCGGGCCCGTGCGGCCGGCTGACCACACCGCGGTTGAACCGCTCGAAGACCCGGTGCCACTCCGAGCGCGGAATGCCCGGACCCTCGTCCAGCACCTCCAGCGCCAGCGACTCCGGCTGCGCCCCGCGCCGCGCCTTCACCGTCACCCGGCCGTGCGGCGGACTGTGCTTGACCGCGTTGTCGATCAGGTTGGCGACGACCTGGTGGATGCGCTCGGGGTCGGCGTGCGCGGTCAGCTCCGGAGGCGAGACGTCGAGGTGCAGATGGACGTCGGTGCGGGTGTGGCTGCCGGATCCGGAGGCGATGCCCGCGCGGGCCGAGGCGACCATGTTGGCCTCCTTCAGCACGCCCGACAGATACGGCCACACCTCGAACCGCCGTTTCTTCAGCGGGACGACGCCGTTGTCGAGCCGGGACAGGTCCAGCAGCGTCTCCACCAGCCGGCCGAGCCGCTCGGTCTGCTTCAGCGCCGTGCGCATGGTCTCGGGGTCGGCCTCGGCGATGCCGTCGACGACGTTCTCCAGCACCGCGCGCAGCCCCGCGATGGGGGTGCGCAGCTCGTGCGAGACGTTGGCGACCAGCTCCTTGCGCTGGCGGTCCTGGGCCTCCAGCTCGTCGGCCATGACGTTGATCGTCCCGGCCAGGTCGCCCAGTTCGTCCCGCCGGTTCTCCCGCACCCGGCGGGTGTAGTCGCCGTGCGAGATGGAGCGGGCCACGGCGTTCATCTCGTCCAGCGGGGCGGTGAGCGAGTGCGCCACGAACTGTGTGATCAGCAGCGTGGCGATCATCGAGAAGACCGTGATGAACCGCAGCTCGGTCTTGGTGTGCACCGCGATCACCGACAGTCCGGTGGTGATCAGCACCGAGATGACGACCAGCGCGCCGAGCTTGGTCTTGATCGAGAACGGGCGTACGCCGCCCCAGGGTTCCCCGGGGCTCCTCCGTGCGGCTCGCCGCCCGTCCCTCATGGCGTCGGGGTCTCCAGCGCGTACCCGACGCCGTGCACCGTGCGGATCCGCTCGGCGCCGATCTTGCGGCGCAGCGCCTTGATGTGGCTGTCGACCGTGCGGGTGCCGGAGGCGTCCGCCCAGTCCCACACCTCGGCGAGCAGCTGCTCACGGGAGAGCACCGCGCGGGGGGTGTTGGCCAGGCACACCAGCAGATCGAACTCGGTGGGCGTCAGATGCACGTCCTCGGCCTTCACCCGGACCCGGCGCTGCGCGTGGTCGATCTCCAGCTCGCCGAGCCGCAGGATGCCGCTGCGCGGCGTGGAGGCGGCCAGCGCCGCCCGCTCCACCCGGCGCAGCAGCACATGCACGCGGGCCGCCAGCTCCCGCATGGAGAACGGCTTGGTCATGTAGTCGTCGGCGCCGACCCCGAGTCCGACCAGCATGTCGGTCTCGTCGTCGCGCGCGGTGAGCATCAGGACCGGCACCGGCCGCTGGGCCTGCACCCGGCGGCATACCTCCAGGCCGTCGAAGCCCGGCAGCATGATGTCGAGGATCAGCAGGTCGGGCTGCCAGGCCTCCGCCGTGTCGACCGCCGAGGGACCGTCGCCGGCCGTTTGCACCAGGAATCCCTCGGCGCGCAGGCGGGCCGCGATGGCGTCGACGATCGTCGGGTCGTCCTCGACGACGAGGACCCGGCGCTGTGCCGCCGGAGCGGCCGTCGCCGTGCCGTTGTGGGAGGTGTGTGTCTGCTCCATCGCCCGCCCCAAAAGTGTGCTTTCCGGAATCAGTGGGGTGATCCCTTGTCTGCGCATGACTGCGATTGACGCTTGAATGATCGGCGTCAGGCAAGCAGGGTACGGGGAGTCACCGCGCCTTTGCTATCCAGGTCGGACGCCGAGGTGCACGACGTCCGGAACGCCCCGGGCAACGGGGATCTCTTCGGTACGCACATGCCGGAATCCGGCATTACGCAAGGTTTCTTCGAAATCCGGGGAAGGCTCGGCCGACCATACGGCGAGCACCCCACCGGGCCTCAACACCCTTGCGCAGCTTGCCAGTCCGGCCGGTGCGTAGAGCCCGTCGTTGCCCTCCGTGACGGTCCAGCCGGGGCCGTTGTCGATGTCCAGGCACAGCGCGTCGAACGTGGCGCATGTCTCATTGACGTAGGCGACCAGATCCGCCTCGACGATCTCGGTGCGCGCGTCGGCCAGGGCCTCGCGGGACAGCGCGGCGAGCGGACCGTTTCGGTGCCAGTCGATGACGGCGGGCTCGCGTTCCACCACCGTGACGCGCCCCCAGCGGGCGTTCGCGGTCGCGTGTGCGAGCGAGAAGCCGACCCCGAGACCGCCGATCAGGACCGCGGGCTTCGGCCGCCCGTCCAGCGCGGCGAGCGCCGCGTCGACGAGCCGCCGCTCGGAGCGGCCGTCGGAAGTGTCCATGAGGAAACAGCCGTTGGCGATGATCTGCAGCACATCGCCGTGCCGGCGCAGCACGACCTCGCCGTAGGGGCCCTCGCGACGGTCCAGGACTTCGGGTGTGTCGTAAGCGGTGGGCATCGGCCCATCCTGGCACCTCGGGCCGCACCGCCGACGGGAATTACCGACCGTCCTCGCCGACCCGGAGCCCGTGCCCGTAGGGGAAGACCGGATCCTCGGTGTCGCCGGGCACGTCCGGCCGGGACGCCGCGACCGCCGCCATCGAGCGCGGCAGCTCGAACGGCAGCCGCCCCTCGGCCCGCGCCCGCCCGAACACCACATCGAGCAGCGCAGCGTCCGAGGCACCGAAATCGGCCACCAGTGCCGCCGCCCGCTCGGCGATCTCGGGCAGCACCGCGGGCCGCTCCAGATGGACGCAGACCAGCGTCGGCACGGTCCGGAGCAGCCGCAGGATCTCCTTCAGCTCGGGCTCGGGGAAGGCCAGCGAACCCGAGTGGAAGAAGGACTCGAAGGCCCCGGGACGCTCCTCGTACGGCGTGCGCAGCCGCAGCACCGCCAGGTCCGCCGCCGCCGGCTCGGCGACCACCTCGCCGTACTCGGCGGCCGTCGCCGGGTCGACGCCCCGCACATACAGTTTCGGCCGCCCCCGCACCGGCAGCAGCGACCGGTCGGTGAGCACCGTCAGCGAGCGGCGCTGCGCGGCGGCGCCGAGCGCGGTGAACCGGCTCGACCCGACGACCTCCTCCGCCAGGTCCGGGTCGACGAACCGCTCCTCGAACAGCCCGAGGGCGAACTTGTCCCGCAGCAGCCGCCGTACGGAGACGTCGATCCGCTCCTCGGAGATCCGCCCGGAGCGGACCAGCTCCACGACGACCTCCGGGCACTGCTCGCCGCCGAACTGGTCCGCGCCCGCATCCAGCGCCTTCGCCGCGCGCTCGGCGACCGACAGGTGCTCCACGCCCCAGGCGCGGGCCTCGGCCGGCTCGCCCAGGATCTCGGCGTCGTTCAGCAGGCCCCAGTCGGTGCAGACGACCCCGGTGAAGCCCAGGCGCTCGCGCAGCAGCCCGGTGAGGACGTCCCGGTTGAAGCCGAAGCCGACCTCCTCCCAGTCGGTGCCGACCGGCTGCCCGTAGTACGGCATGATCTGCGCGCACCCGGCGCGCACGGCCGCCTCGAACGGCTTCAGGTGGTACTCCCGCATCCCGCCCGGATAGACCTGCTCCTTGCCGTGCGGGAAGTGCGGGTCCTCGCCGTCCTTCTGCGGGCCGCCGCCGGGGAAGTGCTTGACCATGGCGGCGACCGAGCGCGGACCCAGCCGCGGCCCCTGGAGGCCGCGTACGTACGCCCGGACGAGTTCGCTCGTCAGGTCCGCGTCCGAGCCGAAGGTGCCGGACTGGCGGGACCAGCGCGGCTCGGTCGCCAGATCGATCTGCGGGTGCAGCGCCACCCGGAAGCCGACCGCCAGGTACTCCTGCCGCACGGTGTCCGCGAACCGTTCCACCAGCGCCGCGTCCCCGATCGCCGCCAGCCCCAGCGGCTCCGGCCATGCCGAGAACGCGCCGGACAGGAACGAGGCGCCCGGGTTGTCGGTGAAGGCGTGCCGCGGATCGGTGGAGAGGGTGACCGGGATGCCGAGCCGGGTGCCGGCGGCGGCCTCCTGGAGCCGGTTGGACCACTCGGCCAGGGCGCGCGGGGTGCCCTGGCCGAGCAGGTTGAAGTGGCTGAGGTGGCGGCCCGTGACCAGGTCGAGGGTGGCGTCCGGGGCCGGTGTCGCCATGGTGTGGAAGAGCTGCCCCGCCTTCTCCTCCAGGGTCATCCGGGCGAGCAGGTCCTCGACGCGCTCGTCCGCCGGACGGTGCGGATCGCGGTACACGGGCGTGGTCATACGGGGTTTCTCCGGGTTCTACGGGAATGCGGGGCGGCGGGCTGCGCGGGGGCCTGGGCCGGCCCGCCCGTGCGGGGCTACTTGACGGAGCGGACGAACTGGACGGCGAGCGCGCCCAGCACGGCGGCGATCGCGCCGAACAGGAACAGGGCGCCGTAGTTGCCGCCGCCGCCGATCGCGAGGAAGGCCGGCGCGGCGATGGGCACCAGGGACTGCGGGAGGGCGTTGCCGATGTTCAGCACCCCCATGTCCTTGGCGGACTGCTCCGGATCGGGCAGGACGGCGGCGGCCAGCGCCATGTCCACCGAGAGGTAGAGGCCTTCGAAGAAGCCGAAGACGACCATCGCGACGAGGTAGAGCGTGAACGACTGCGCGGCGGCGATCAGCGCCAGCCCGGCCGCCATGCCCAGCGAGGCGGCGAGGACGTACGGCTTGCGGCGGCCGGAGCGGTCGGAGAGCTGGCCGCCCAGCACCGAACCGGCGATCGTCGCGCCGACCATGGCGAGGGTGCCGGCGAACACCTGGTCCGCGACCTCGGCGTCGCTGTAACCGAGGCGGTCCATCAGGAAGTACACCTGGTAGCTGGTCACACAGGAGGCGCCGGTGAAGACCAGGAAGCGGCCGGCGAAGTTCCAGGCGAAGTCGGGGTGGCGGCGCGGGCTCACCCAGAAGCTGCGCAGGAACTCCTTCACGCCGTACGGCTGGAAGGCCCCGGGCCGGGCCGGGCGGTCCGGCATCACGGCGACGAGCAGGCCGACCGCGGCCACGCCGACGACACCGGGCACCAGGAACGCCAGCGCCATGGAGTCGCTGAAGACGCCCGCCAGGGCCGAACCGGCGATGATCGCCAGCGGGGTGGCCATGCCGACGGCGCCGGAGACCCGGGCCATCTGGCGCTCGGGGACCAGATCCGGGATGCAGGAGGTCAGCGCGGCCAGCGCGGCGTTGATGCCGAGCTGGGCGAGGGCCCAGCCGAGCATCAGGGTCGGCACGTTGCCGCCGAGCGCGACGACCGCCAGCCCGGCGAGGCCGCCCGCCATGCCGCCGAGCAGCCAGGGCCGGCGGCGGCCGAAGCGGCTGGTGGTGCGGTCGGAGAGGGCGCCGAAGACCGGGTTGCCGAGCATCGCGAGCAGCGCGCCGACGGACAGCACCTGACCGAGGGCGGCGCCGCGCTCGTCCTCCGGGACGATCTGGCTCACCCGCAGGGCGAGGGTGACCATGACCGGGGTGAGCACGGCGAGATAGGCGCCGAACTGGGCGAAGGCGAGTGCGAGGACGAGCTTCGCGGGGGCGTGGGCGGGCTGGGACGCCTCGGGGACGGGGGCCCGGTCGGGGGACTCGACGGGCTCGTGGCTCAGGGCCATGCGGCTCTCCGTGGGGACGGGGGCGGCTTCTTCGCCGCACCGGCCCGCTCAGCGAAGCAGCAAAACCGAGTGGGTACTAGGTTTTGTTCGGGTGGCCAGAATCACGCTGCACGCGGCTTGAAAGAGAGGGCTTGCTGACACGTGTAATCATGGGTTCGGCCGTCGGCTAGGGTGACGGCCATGGAGCGCATGGAGCCGGCCGGGACTTCACAGGCCAGGGGCAACGGCGGCCGCAACGGCACCCGGGGCGCGGCCCGCGGGTCGTACGCCGTCGGTGACGAACGCCGGGTGCGGATCCTCGACGCGGCCGTCGAGCACTTCGCCCAGTGGGGCTTCCACGCCTCCTCGCTGGCCCGCATCGCCCGGGACGTCGGCATCACCCAGGGCGGGCTGCTGCACCACTTCCGCAGCAAGGAGGACCTGCTCGTCCAGGTCCTCGAACGCACCGAGGAGCAGGACAAGGAACGGTTCTTCGCCGAGGAGTTCGGCTCCGCCGCCGGCTGCTACGCGGCCCTGCTCCGGCTCACCGAGCACAACGCCGCCCGGCTCGGCCGCACCCGGATGTTCAACGTCCTCGCCGCGGAGGCGGGCGACCCGGCACACCCCGCCCACGCCTATTTCGTGCGCCGCTACGCCGAGCTGCGCGAGGTCATGTCCGCCACGCTGGAGCGGGCCGTGGAGAGCGGCGAGCTGAGAGCGGGCACGGACGTCGCCGCCATGGTGGAGGAGACCACCGCCGTCATGGACGGCTTCCAGCTCCAGTGGGTGCTGGACCCGCGGGGCTTCGACATGGTCGGCCGGTTCCGCGCCTACGCCGACCGGCTGCTGCGGGCGGTCACCACGGCCGGGACGGGTCTTCCTTCGGCCTGAAGAGCGACTACTTCTCCATCCCCCGGTTGAGCTGGTGCAGCAGCCGGGCCAGCTCGGCCACCTCGCGGCGGTCCCAGTGGGAGAGCTGGCTGACGTACCGGCCGCGGCGCGCCTCGCGCACCCGCTGCACCCGGCCGCGGCCCTCGTCGGTGAGGTGGACCAGCCAGGCACGGCCGTCGGCGGGGTCCGGCTCACGGGCCACCAGGCCCAGGTCCTCCAATGCGCGCAGCTGGCGGGACATGGTGGCCTTGCCGACGCCGATGTAGGCCGCCAGCTCGGTGGCCCGCTGCCGGCCGCACTCGTCGAGCCGCACCAGCAGGCCGTACGCCGCGGACTCCAGGTCGGGGTGGACCTCGCGGGCCATCTCGCCCTGATTGGCGCGGGCCCGGCGCAGCAGGACCGTCAGTTCGCGCTCCAGGGACAGGTACTCCTGGTCCGCACCGTTCGTCGGCGCCGCGGATCCGCCCCCGTGTCCGCCGCCGTTCGCGTCCTCGTGCACGTCAGCACCCCTGATCCGGTTTCCCGCTCGTGAAAGTTCCTGCCAAAGGCCACCATCGCCGCAGCTCCGCCAGTATTTCGCAGGCGTAGACCAACGGCGGCATCCGGGCCCTCTTCCCAGCCCCACGTCTACGTGCGTAGCTTCTTCACCAGGCAACTACTGGCATGCTCACGCCAGTGACGTACGTCCGCGGGTGAGCGGCGGCCGACGACGCCCGCGCGCCCCGCCCGCGCCATCTCGTGCTCCCCCCACCGAGCACCATCGAGTCCTCAGTCTCGGAGGCACGTCATGCCCGTGCACAGATCCGGAACGAACCGGCGCCGACGCCGTGCGACGACGCTCGCCGGCATCCTGCTCGCCGTTTTCTCGCTGCTGTCCGCCGTCCCCGCGTCCGCCGCCGACGTCCCCGCCCGCGGCACCGCCCACATGGGCATGGGCGTCATCGAGCACGACGGGCAGCACGGCACGCCCACGCCCGGCGGCGCCACCCAGACCGAGGGGGTGGACGTCAGCAGCCACCAGGGCAACGTCGCCTGGACGACCCTGTGGAACAGCGGGGTGAAGTGGGCCTACGTGAAGGCCACGGAAGGCACGTACTACAAGAACACGTACTTCTCCCAGCAGTACACCGGCTCCTACAACGTCGGCATGATCCGCGGCTCGTACCACTTCGCCACCCCCGACACCACCACGGGCGCCGCCCAGGCCAACTACTTCGTCGACAACGGCGGCGGCTGGTCCCGCGACGGCAGGACCCTGCCCGGCGCCCTCGACATCGAGTGGAACCCCTACGGCGCCGCCTGCTACGGCAAGACGCAGTCCGCGATGGTCACCTGGATCCGCGACTTCCTGAACACCTACAAGGCGCGCACCGGCCGCGACGCCGTCATCTACACCGCCACCAGCTGGTGGACGCAGTGCACCGGCAACTACGGCGGCTTCGGCGCCACCAACCCGCTGTGGGTCGCGCGGTACGCCTCGACGGTGGGCGAGCTGCCGGCGGGCTGGGGCTACTACACGATGTGGCAGTACACCTCCACCGGACCGACCGTGGGCGACCACAACCGGTTCAACGGCGCCCTGGACCGGGTCCAGGCCCTGGCCAACGGCTGATCCGCCGCACACACCGCGAAGGCCCGGGCCTCCCTCACGGGACCCGGGCCCTCACCTAACCGATGGCGTCCGTCACGCCGCCACCGGGACCTTGGGCTCCACGCCGCTCGTGGCGGGCGTCAGGGCCAGTTCCAGGACCTGGCGGACATCGGTCACGGCGTGGACCTCCAGCTTGTCCAGCACCTCGGCCGGGACGTCGTCCAGGTCGGGCTCGTTGCGCTTGGGGATGATCACCGTGGTGACCCCCGCGCGGTGCGCGGCGAGCAGCTTCTGCTTCACACCGCCGATGGGCAGCACCCGGCCGGTCAGCGAGACCTCGCCGGTCATCGCCACGTCCGTGCGGACCAGGCGGCCCGAGAGCAGGGACGCCAGCGCCGTCGTCATGGTGATGCCGGCGCTCGGACCGTCCTTGGGCACCGCGCCCGCCGGGAAGTGGATGTGCACGCCCCGGTCCCGCAGGTCCGCCACCGGCAGCTCCAGCTCGGCGCCGTGCGAGCGCAGGAAGCTGAGCGCGATCTGCGCCGACTCCTTCATCACGTCGCCCAGCTGACCGGTGAGGGTCAGCCCGGCCGCGCCGGTCTCCGGGTCGGCCAGGGACGCCTCCACGTAGAGGACGTCACCGCCCGCTCCGGTCACCGCCAGGCCGGTCGCCACGCCCGGGACGGACGTGCGGCGCTCGGCCGGGTCCTGGGCCGACTCCGGAACATGGTGCGGACGGCCGATCAGCTCGCGCAGTTCGCCGTCGGTGACGGTGAACGGCAGCTTCCGCTCGCCCAGTTCGTGCTGGGCGGCGACCTTGCGCAGCAGCCGGGCCACGGACCGCTCCAGGGTGCGCACACCCGCCTCGCGGGTGTACTCGCCGGCGAGCTTGCGCAGCGCGCTCTCGTCGATGACCACCTCGTCCGCGCCCAGCCCGGCGCGCTCCAGCTGACGGGGCACCAGGTGGTCACGGGCGATGACGACCTTCTCGTCCTCGGTGTAGCCGTCCAGCCGGACCAGCTCCATACGGTCGAGCAGGGCCTCCGGGATGGCCTCCAGGACGTTGGCCGTCGCCAGGAAGACGACGTCCGACAGGTCGAGTTCGACCTCCAGGTAGTGGTCGCGGAAGGTGTGGTTCTGCGCCGGGTCCAGGACTTCCAGGAGCGCCGCGGCCGGGTCGCCGCGGAAGTCGGAGCCGACCTTGTCGATCTCGTCGAGCAGCACGACCGGGTTCATCGACCCGGCCTCCTTGATCGCGCGCACGATCCGGCCGGGCAGCGCGCCGACGTAGGTGCGCCGGTGGCCGCGGATCTCCGCCTCGTCGCGGACGCCGCCGAGGGCGACCCGGACGAACTTGCGGCCCATGGCGTGGGCGACCGACTCACCGAGCGAGGTCTTGCCGACGCCGGGCGGGCCCACCAGGGCCAGCACGGCACCGCCTCGCCGCCCGCCGACCACGCCGAGGCCCCGGTCGTTGCGGCGCTTGCGCACCGCCAGGTACTCGGTGATGCGTTCCTTGACGTCCTCCAGACCGGCGTGCTCGGCGTCCAGGACGGACTTGGCGCCCTGGATGTCGTAGGCGTCCTCGGTCCGCTCGTTCCACGGCAGTTCGAGGACGGTGTCGAGCCAGGTGCGGATCCAGGAGCCCTCGGGCGACTGGTCGCTGGCCCGCTCCAGCTTGTCGACCTCCTTGAGGGCGGCCTCGCGGACCTTCTCGGGCAGGTCGGCGGCCTCGACACGGGCCCGGTAGTCGTCGGACTCCTCGCCCTCCGCCTCACCGTTCAGCTCGCGCAGCTCCTTGCGGACGGCCTCCAGCTGGCGGCGCAGCAGGAACTCGCGCTGCTGCTTGTCGACGCCTTCCTGGACGTCCTTGGCGATGGTCTCGGCGACGTCCTGCTCGGCGAGGTGGTCGCGCAGGTGCTGGGTGGCGAGCTTGAGGCGGGCGACCGGGTCGGCGGTCTCCAGCAGCTCGACCTTCTGCTCGGTGGTGAGGAACGGCGAGTAACCGGAGTTGTCGGCGAGGGCGGAGACGTCGTCGATCGCCTGCACCCGGTCGACCACCTGCCAGGCGCCGCGCTTCTTCAGCCAGGCGGTGGCAAGGGCCTTGTACTCCTTCACCAGCTCGGCGACGCTGCCCGGCAGCGGGTCGGGCACGGTCTCGTCGAGCCGCGTCCCCTCGACCCACAGGGCGGCACCCGGCCCGGTCGTCCCGGCGCCGATCCGCACCCGCCCGCGCCCGCGGATCAGGGCGCCGGGATCGCCGTCGGCCAGGCGGCCGACCTGCTCGACGGTGCCGAGGACACCGGTGCTCGCGTAGGTCCCGTCGATGCGCGGCACCAGCAGCACCCGGGGCTTGCCGGGCTCCGACCGGGCGGCGGCCTGGGCGGCCTCCACCGCGGCCCGCACATCGGCGTCGTTCAGGTCCAGCGGAACCACCATTCCGGGCAGCACGACCTCGTCGTCGAGCGGCAGCACAGGCAGGGTGAGCGGTGTGAACGCCGTGGACTCAGCAGCCATGATCTCCCCTTCGGCAGTCAAGTTGAGTTATGCCGACTCAATGCACGACGGGCCTCCGATGTTCCCCACCCCGCGTTCGCTCTGAGCGATCATCCGGCACCGGCCGCATCACCGCAGGTCAGAGGCGTGGGCAGGAGCACTGTCAGTGGCTGCTGCCACGCTTGCCCCGTCCGCAGCCGCCATCGGGGGAGGTCCGCATGGGCACCTGGGACGTCGGTCCCTTCGACAACGACACCGCGGCAGACCTCTGTCATTCCCTGGACGACGCGGAACCCCCGCCGAGCGGGCGGAGCTGGTGCGCGCCGCGCTCGACGCCGCGGTCGCGACGACCGGCTGCGGCCCGAAGAGGCCCTTGCCCGACCTCACGGCCCTCCGCGAAACCGCCGTCCAGGCCCTCGACCGGGTCCTGGGTGAGCCGCCCGAGCCGCGGGAACCGTGGGCCGAGTCCGGCCGGGACGCGGACGCCTGGCCGGCGACCCTCCACCGCATCCGCGCGGCGCTGACGGCAGCACCCCCTGCTCCGCCGGCGCGGCCGAGAGCGTGACCGGCGCGTACGGACGTTCCCCGTCGCCGAGTCGGGCCGCTCGGCCCGCGGCCCCCGGCGGGAGGAGGGGTGTGTGTGGCGGCGAGTGGGCCGAGGAGTGCGGCGCGAGCTGACCGGCGCGGAGCGCGTCGGCGGCGCCGGGGGCGCGCTGTCACGGCACCGGCAAGGTGTGGCGTGCGCCGGACCTCCCGCCCGCGCCGACCCCGTCCTTCCCGGTGGCCCGGGCGCGGCCGGGCGGGGCCGGGAGGGGTCGAGCAGGGCCGAGCGGGGCCGGGCGGGGCCGGGCGGGGATCCGGGCCCCGGCGCCGGCCGCGGCGCCCTTCCCTGCCCCCGTCACAGCTCCACGAACACCACCGTCGCGTCGTCGTGGGTCTTGGCGCGGCCCAGGTGTGTCCGCTGCTCCCGGTCGGCCTCCTCCAGGGCGCGGACCCGGTCGATCACGGACCGGGCGCCGTTCTTGCGGACGGCGGTGTGCAGGGCGGTCCAGTCACCCTCGTGGAAGGTCTCCGTCCAGCGGGTCGCCCCGTCGGTGAGGGCGGTCAGGGCCTCGACCCGCGCGCGGGGCACGCTGCCGGTGACCGCCAGGGCCGCGACCGCCGGGTCCGCGGCGGCGGTGAAGAAGCCGCCCTCCTTGTTGCGCAGGGTGGCGTCGATGACGTCGTCGGAGGTACGGGCCGCGCGCGGCAGACGGGAGAGGCGGTCGTCGAGGACGGGGGTGACCAGGCCGTCGGGGGACTCCAGGAGGAGGGCCGAGTCGGACAGCACCAGGTGGTCGACGGACTCCTCGGTCCACCGGGCCAGGACCACGGTCGCCTGAGGAGTGCGCGGGTGAGAAAGGTCACAGGTCGCGGCGTGGGCGTCGGCGGTACGAGTGATCGCGCGGGCCAGCGCCTCGGCGAGCGGAACATCCGGGAGCGAAACGGTCAGTTCGGTCAGGGCGCCGCCGAGACGCGCGGTGTACCAGGGGACGGAATGCAGACAGCCGGTGTCACCTCTCGGCGGTGTCACTCCGTCCAGCACGATCAGACAACCGCCCTGTCCGGAAGCGGGAAGTCCGACACCGGCGAAGTCCTCGTTGGGGCGGGCGAGATCACCGGGCACCGAGACAAGTTCCGTACGCATGCCGCCAGTCTGCACGAGCCCTTCACAAGGTCCGCGAAAGACTGGCATCGGTCGCCGAATCGGCGAACCGTCGCAGGTCAGGAGCCGGTTTTGGGAGGGATTGGCGCACTCCGGGAAGACGTGGCGGCGAATACTGCCAAAGCCTGCCGCAGACGTCCAACCGGCCCGCCGGAAAGGGCCGTCGCACAGGCCGGAGGAACTTGCCCGCCAACTCCCGTCCGATGTTCACTCCTTCGGGTGGCGGGTCAGGCGATACGGGACCACTGCCCACCGGCACTGGGAGGGTCGGGAACTGTACCGGGAGTACGCGCCAGTTGACGGAGCGTCACCCGGGCCCACGGGTACACGAGTCAGGAATGCGAGCACCGGTGCAGAAGAAGCGGCCTCGGCGCACAGGCAGGCAGACGGCCCCCGAAGGGGCAGCGGAGCACACCCCCGTCGGAAAGGGCCGCCCCACCCACGTACGCAATCGCCTCATCGTGGCCGTGGCCGTGGTGGCCGCCGCCATCGCCGGAGCGGGCGCCCCGTCGGTCCTCGCCGCCGCCGGGCAGGCGAACGACACCCAGAACCTGGTCACGCTCTCCGCGCAGACCCAGGACGCCCTCACCCTCGCCCACTCGCTCGCCGACGAGCGCGACGACGTGACGTCGTACATCGCGGCCGGGCGGCCCAAGTCCAAGGCGCCCTCGGAACAGCGCAGCGCCCGCGTCGACCGGCAGGTCGAGGAGCTGCGCGCCGACACCGACACCCCGGCGTCGCTGCTGAAGGACCTCGACGCCGTCGCGGCCGTCCGCCGGGCCGCGCTCACCGGCAAGAGCACCGCCCTGGAAGCACACCGGGCGTACTCCGACGCCATCACCGAACTGCACCGGCTCACCGAGGAGCTGGCCGAGCAGCTGCCGCCCCGCGCGGGCTCCGGCGCGTACGCCCTCGCCGAGCTGGACACCGCCGTCCAGCAGGCCGCCGCCACCCGCGGACTGCTGCTCGCCGCGCTGAACGTGCCGCGCACCACGCAGACGGTCATCGACCCGATCACCGGTCTGCCCACCACAGCCACCACCTCCTCCGAGGCCGACACCCGGCAGCGCGCCGCCCTGACCGCCGCCGCCCAGCAGGCCCGGCTGCGCTCCGACGCGGCCCTGGAGGACTTCCGGGACACCGCCCCCAAGGCCTCCCGCACCTCCTACGACTCCACGGTGACCGGCCCCGAGGTCAACTCCGCCGAGAAGTACCTCGCCACCCTCACCGACCAGCCGACCCTCGGCGACGACGAGCTCGCCACCGGCACCGAGAAGCTGAACGCCGCGCTCTCCGCCCGCGTCGACGCCATGCGCGGCGTCGAGTCCGCGCTCTTCGACCGCCGTACGAAGGACCTGGAGCGGCTGCGCGACGACGACGTCACCGAGCTGGAGATCCGGATCGCCGTCCTCGGCGCGCTGCTGCTGCTCGCCGTCGGCGTCGCCACCGCGATGGCCCGCTCCCTCACCCGCCCGCTCGCGGTGCTGCGCATCGGCTCCGCCCGGCTGGCCGAGGCCGCCGACCCGGCCGCCGAGGAACCCGTCAAGTTCACCGGACGCAACGACGAGTTCGCCCGCGTCGTCCGCTCCGTCAACGCCCTGCACGCCCAGGCCACCGCCCTGCACGAGCGCATCGCGACCCTGGAGTCCGACCGCAAGCACCTGGTCGGCCAGCGGCAGAAGATGGCCGACGCCCGCGAGGAACTGCGCGCGGAACTGGACGAGGCGAGCACCCAGCTGGAGCGGGTGCGGACCAGCATCGGCGGCACCTTCGTCAATCTGGCGCTGCGCACCCTCGGCCTGGTCGAGCGTCAGCTCGCCGTCATCGAGCAGCTGGAGGACCGCGAGCAGGACCCGGACCGGCTCGCCACCCTCTTCAAGCTCGACCACTTCGCCACCGTGATGCGCCGGCACAGCGAGAACCTGCTCGTCCTCGCCGGCACCGAGCACGTCCAGCAGCACCCCGGACCCGTCCCGCTGGTCGACGTCGTGCGTGCCGCGGTCAGCGAGATCGAGCGGTACGAGCGGGTCCGGATCTCCGCGCTGCCGCCGCACGCGCACATCGCCGGGTTCGCCGCCGACGACCTCTCCCACCTGCTCGCCGAGCTGATGGAGAACGCCACCTCGTTCTCCCCGCCCGACCTGCCTGTCGAGGTCTCCGGCTGGCTCCTGGAGAGCGGCGAGGTCATGCTCTCCGTCCAGGACGGCGGCATCGGCATGACCGAGGAGCGGCTGACCCGGCTCAACGCCCGCCTCGCCGAGTTCGACCCCGAAGCGGCGTACGACCAGGAGGGCGAGGACGGCCTCGGCCTCGGCCTGTACGTCGTCGCCCGGCTCGCCCACCGGCTGGGCGTGCGGGTCCAGCTGCGGGAGCAGAAGCAGGGCGGGATCGCGGCGGTCGTGGTGCTCCCGCAGCCGCTGCTCGCCGAGGCCGGCCCGGCCGCCGTGCCCAGCGCCGCGCCCTCCCCGGACGGCACCCTCACCTTCTCCCTCCCCGGCGCCGACGCCGAGGCCAACTCCAACGTCCTGCGCGGACGCGCCAAGCAGGCCGACCCGCTGGTCGCGCTCGCGGAGAAGGCGGTGGAGGAGCAGACCGCAGGGGAGCGGGCCGTAGGGGACGAGGCCGTACGCGAGTCGGTGCGCGCGGACGCGACCGGTGCGGCGGGTACGGGCCCGAAGACGCGGCCCGATGCCGCGTCCGAGTCCGAGTCCGCGTCCCATGCCGAGCCCGCGTCCGAGACACGGGCCGGAGCCGCCGCCGGCACGACAGCCGACGCCGCAGCCGACGCCCGCCCCGCCGTCGAGCCCGAGCCCGAGGCCGGGACGGACGGTGCGCCCGAGGCCGGCGCCCGCACCGCGTCCGAGCGCGGCGCGCGTCCCACCCCGGAGTCACCGTCCGAGACCACCATGGAGCTCCTGATCCCGGAGCCCACCCCCGCGGAGCCCGCCGCCGAGCGGCCCGCTCCCGTCCACCCCGAGCCGGCGACGCCCGCCGACCCCTACGCCATCGGCCCCGACACCCACGACCGCACGCCCGACGAGGGCGAGGACCGGCTGACCGACAAGGGGCTGCCCAAGCGCACCCCGAAGATCTCCGCGCCCGCGGCGGCGCCCCGGCCGCGTGCCGGGGGTGTCGACGCCGAGGCGCTGCGCCGCCGGCTGGGCGGTTTCCGTCGGGGGGCGGAGGCCGGTCACCGCGAGGTGGAGGCGGAGATCGCCGAGCAGACGGCCCAGACCAGGGCGCCGGAGACCACCGCGCCGCACCACCGCACCACCGCAGGACACGCAGAAGCCGAAGAAGCCACGGGGGGCACAGTCGAGGAGGCAAGCAGTTGACCGCGCCCAGTACCTTCGGACTGAGCAGTGAAGCCCGCAATCTGCACTGGCTGCTGACCAACCTGGTCGAGGAGGTGCCCGGCATCCTCTCCGTCGCGGTCGTCTCGTCCGACGGTCTGCTGCTGCTTTCCTCCGACCCGGGACGGAACGAGGCCGCCCGCACCCCGCGCGACGGCCGCCCGGCCGGCCCGCGCGGCTCCTCCGCCGACCTGGCCACCATCGTCTCCGGCATCGGCAGCCTCACCATCGGGGCCGCCCGGCTGATGGAGTTCGGCGGGGTGAAGCACACCATGGTCGCCATGGACGAGGGCAGCCTGTTCGTGATGTCGATCAGCGACGGCTCGCTGCTCGGCGTGCACGGCTCCGCGGACTGCGACATGAGCGTGGTGGCCTACCACATGGCGCTCTTCGTCGGCCGGGCCGGCCACGTCCTCACCCCCGAACTGCGCAGCGAGCTACGGAAATCCCTGGAGTCCGAGTCGACCGGGAGTGCCCGATGAGCGCCACACCGAAACCGCTGCTCCCGGTCCGCGGCGGCGAGCGCAAACCCGCCCGCGTCCGCCCCTACTCGCTCACCGGCGGCCGTACCCGCTTCGGGCACGTGCTGCTGGTCGAGACGTTCGTGGCGAGCACGGCCGCGCTGGACGCCGCCGAGGAGCGCAAGGAACTGACGAATGGTTCCCTCACCACCCGGGTCATGCCGGAGCTGCGGGCCATCGTCGAACTCTGCCGCCGGATGCGGACGGTGGCAGAGATCGCCGCGCTGCTGAAGATGCCGCTCGGCGTGGTCCGGGTCCTCCTCAGCGACCTCGCGGACCAGGGAAAGATCCGGGTGTACGGAACCGGTACGGGACACGGCACGGGCCGCCCGGACCGCGCGCTGCTGGAAAGGGTGCTGAGTGGACTCCGTCGTCTCTGACGCCGCTCATGGCGTCTCCCCGCTCACCGGAGCTCCGGACCTCGTGGTTCCGGAGCCCGACGAGCCCCTGCTGCCCTGGCAGGCGGACCGCACCCGGGCGCCCGTCGCCACCAAGATCGTGGTGGCGGGCGGCTTCGGCGTCGGCAAGACCACGCTGGTCACGGCCGTCTCGGAGATCACTCCGCTGCAGACCGAGGCCCTGATGACCGAGGCGAGCGAGGAGACCGACGACCTCACCGCCACGCCCGGCAAGCTCACCACCACCGTGGCCATGGACTTCGGCCGCATCACCCTCGACGACGACCTGGTGCTCTACCTGTTCGGCACACCGGGCCAGCAGCGGTTCTGGTTCATGTGGGACGACCTGGTGCGCGGCGCGATCGGGGCGGTCGTGCTGGCCGACACCCGCCGTCTGAAGGACTGCTTCCCGGCCCTGGACTACTTCGAGAGCTGCGGACTGCCGTACGTCGTGGCGGTCAACCACTTCGACGGCAGCGAGCTGTTCGATCCGGAGGACGTGCGCGAGGCCCTCACCATCCCCGCGCACATACCTGTCATGATCATGGATGCGCGGCGCCGGATCTCGGTGATCGAGACCCTTCTGGCCCTTGTCGGCCACGCGCTCGACGAAACCCCCGAGTAGTCCCGACTAGGAGACAGCAACCGCATGCGGAAGATACTCGTCGTCGGAGCCGGCCAGTCCGGACTCCAGCTCGCCCTCGGCCTCCAGTCGCACGGGTACGAGGTCACCCTGATGTCCAACCGGACGGCGGACGAGATCCGCTCCGGCCGGGTCATGTCGACGCAGTGCATGTTCCACACGGCGCTCCAGCACGAGCGCGAGCTCCAGCTGAACTTCTGGGAGTCCCAGGCCCCGAAGATCGAAGGACTCGGCGTCTCGGTCGCGGCCCCCGGCTCGCACGACCCGGGGCCGACGCAGCGGGCGATCGACTGGGTGGGCAAGCTCGACGGGTACGCGCAGTCGGTCGACCAGCGGGTGAAGATGGCCGGCTGGATGGAGACCTTCGCCCAGCGCGGCGGCCAGCTGGTCATCCACGGCGCCGCCGTCGGCGACCTCGACTACTTCTCCCGCGCCTACGACCTGGTGCTGGTCGCCGCCGGCAAGGGCGAGCTGGTGCAGATGTTCGCCCGCGACCCGGAGCGCTCCCCGTACAGCGAGCCGCAGCGCGCCCTCGCGGTGGCCTACGTCCACGGCCTCGGCCCGCGCCCCGAGCACCCGGAGTTCGACGCGGTCCGCTGCAACCTGGTGCCCGGCGTCGGCGAGCTGTTCGTGATGCCGACGCTGACCACCTCCGGCCGCGCCGACATCCTGTTCTGGGAAGGCATACCCGGCGGCCCGCTGGACGCGTTCAAGGGCGTCAAGGATCCGGCGGAACACCTCTCCCTGACCCTGGAACTCATGGAGAAGTTCACGCCCTGGGAGTACGCGCGGGCCACCAAGGTCGAGCTGACCGACGCCGGCGGCACGCTCGCCGGCCGCTACGCCCCGACCGTGCGCAACCCCATCGGCCGGCTGCCCGGCGGCGGGCTGGTGCTCGGCGTCGCCGACGTGGTCGTCGCCAACGACCCGATCACCGGGCAGGGCTCCAACTCGGCGGCCAAGTGCGCGGCGGCTTACCTGTCCTCGATCCTCGAACACGGTGACAAGCCGTTCGACGAGGAGTGGATGCGGGCCACGTTCGACCGGTACTGGGCCACCGCCCAGCACGTCACCAAGTGGACCAACGCGATGCTGGCCCCGCCGCCCGAGCACGTCCTCAACCTGATCGGCGCCGCCGGCCAGCTCCAGCCGGTGGCTGATCGTTTCGCCAACGCGTTCAACGACCCGGCCGACTTCGAGAACTTCTTCTACGAGCCGCAGAAGACCGAGGGCTACCTGATGGAGGTCTCGGGCGCGGCCGGCGCGTAGGGGTCCCGCGTCCCCGCCGGCGGGTCGTCCGGCCGTACCGCTCCCAGGATCGGGTTGCTCGCCAGCGGCGCGAGCTTGATCCGCTCTCCGGTGCGGGGGGCGTGGACGACCTCGCCGTCGCCGGCGTACAGGGCGACATGGGTGGCCTCCGGGAAGTAGATCACCAGGTCGCCGGGGCGCAGCTCCTCCAGCGGGACACGGGGGAGCCGCGCCCACTGTTCCTGGCTGGTGCGCGGGATGGGCGTGCCCGCGTGGGCCCAGGCCTCGGAGGTCAGGCCCGAACAGTCGTACGTCTCCGGGCCCTCCGCGCCCCACTCGTACGGCTTCCCCAGCTGCCGCACGGCGTAGTCCAGGGCCCGGTCGCCCTGCTCGGACGGCTTGGCGTCGTCGCCGAGCGCGCCCGAGCTCACCAGGGCCCGCTGCGCCTTGTCGACCCCCTTGTTCTCGAAGTCGGCGAGCGCGGTGAGCTGTTCGGAGGTGAGGGACGCCAGCAGCTCCTCCACGTCGGCCAGGCGCTTGCGGACCTCGTCCCGGTCCTTCTTCTGCCGCTCGGCGAGGACGAGTTGTTCGTCGAGCGCCTTGCGCGCCCGGCGGGCCAGCTCGTCGGCCTTGCGCTCGCTGCCGGTCAGCCGGCCCAGCGTCTCGGCACGCCCGCGCGCCAGCCGGCTGATCACATGGCCCTGGTCGAGGGCGTGCTGCGGGTCGCGGGCCAGCAGCAGACGGACGTACGGGGAGATGTCGGTGCTGTTCTGGTACTGCTGGCGGGCGAGCCGTCCGGCGGCGCCGCGGCTGTCGTGCAGGGAGAGCCGGGCCCGGGCCAGCGCGTCATCGAGCCGGGCGACCTCGGCGCGCCGCTCCCGCAGCTTCTCCTCGGTGGCGTTGTACGTCTCCGTCGCCTGTTCCGCCTCCCGGTACAGCTTCTGAAGATCCGTCAGCAGCTCGGCGACGGAGCGCTCCCCGGGCGGCTCGGGCACGGCCGTCGCCGTGAGCGGCGCGAGGCTCGCGTGGGCGGCCACGGTCACCGTGCAGAGCAGACGCAGAAGCCTTCCTGACACGTCATCACCTCCGGTGCGCCGAGGTGTCTCCCCGCCGCACCGCGAGCATCCGGCGCCCTCGCGCGTCCCGCGCGCCGGACGTGCGCGGGATGGCGTAACAGGGTCACCCGACGGCGTCGACCCCCTTGTCACCCGGCGTGGCATCGGGACGGGGAGTGGAGTGGCGTTGTGGCGAGGGGTCGGGTGGCGTGGCGGAGGGGCCGGGGCCTGGGGTGCGCGCGGAGCGGGGCGGCTCGGTGGGTCGCCGTCGGGGCGAGGGCGGGGGGTGTGGGGCTCGTGGTCGTACCGGGTGGGGGTGCAGGGTGGCGGCGAGGGCTGTGCGGGTGCGGGTGCGGGTGCGGAGCGGGCGGCTCGGTGGGTCGCCTTCGAGGCGCGGGGCGCGGGGTCGTACCGGGTGGGTGTGCAGGGTGGCGGCGACGGCTGCGGTGGTGCGGGTGCGGAACGGGCCGGCCCCGTGGGTCGCCTTCGGGGCGCGGCCGTGCGGGCCCATCGGGTCCGCGTCCAGGGCGCGGCGACGGCCGGATGCGGCGACGGTGATCCGGGCGGCAGGGGGGTCCCGGCGAGCCGGTGGGGGCGGGCGTCCCGGCGAGCCCGCGGGGGCGGGCGGGTCGGTGAGCGGTGGTCAGTCGTCGGTGGGGCCCGAGCGGGGGCGGGGCTTCGACCACGGCCATCTGGGCCGGTCCCCGGCCAGGGCGCCCTCGGGGTCGTGGACGTACTTCCAGCGTCGGGTCAGACGGCCCTGGCCGCGCGAGACGCGTCGGTAGACCAGGACGGTCGGGGGGCCGCCCGCCGCGTCGGGGACGGGGATGCGGTACGTCTTGGGCGGGTGCCCGGTGAGCCCCAGCAGGACGGGCAGGGTGCGGCCGTCCATCGGCCCGCCCTCGAACGGGGTGTCTTCGCTCTTCACGGCACCAGTGTCAGCCATCCGCCGCGGCGAGCGCGGCCACGACCGCCGCGGTCTGCGCGTCCCGCGCGGCGGTCACCGAGAGCACCGCCACGAACTGGTCCACCAGCCAGTCCCGCAGCTCCTCGACCGGCGGCCGCTTGTCGTCGTCCAGCCACATCAGGGACGCCGCCTCCACCGCCGTGATCCACATCCGCACGGTCATCCGCAGCGGCGGCCCCGGCTCGTCGACGTCCAGGTGCCGGTAGATGTGCACGGCCGCGGCCCGCCGTACGCCGTCCACGATGGCGGTGGTCCGGGACGTCTCCACCACGCTGCCGCCCTGGAGCAGCGCGCTGAAGCCGGCGTCGTGCTGGTCGACGAAGGTCAGATAGCGGTCCAGGGCGCGCGACAGCCGCGGCAGCAGCGGACCCTGCCGCGGCTCGTCGAAGCAGCCCCGCAACGCCTCCGCGGCGGAGCGCAGGGCCGCCTCGTACAGCTGCTGCTTGCCGCCGGGGAAGTAGCGGTACACCAGCGGCCGGGACACGCCGGCCGCCTCCGCCACGTCGTCCAGCGCGACGTCCTCGGGGGCCCGGTGCGCGAAGAGGGTGAGCGCGGCGTCGAGCAGCTGACTGCGCCGCTCCTCGACACTGAGCCGGCGGTAGCTGCGGGCGGGGGCCTCGGGGGTCATGACCGGCAGCGTAACCGGCGACCCCTGCCGCGTGTCCGGGTGACGGGCCCTTCAGGCCAGCAGCCCGGACGACTGCCACAGCCGCCGGCCGACGCCGCGCAGCACGCCGATGTCGTCGAGGAAGTCGGTCAGCCGCTTGGCGCCGGTCTGCATGATCTCCTTGCGGTGGCCGCTCGCCTTCACCTGGGCCATGGCCTCGCGCTTGTCGAGTCCGACGTTCGTGTACACCTCGGGGTTGACGAACGCCACGGAGAACACGCGGGCGAACTCGCCGGAGGTGACCCGGGTGAACTCCTGGGACCACTTCGGCGCCGTCACCATCTGCCGCCGCAGCTCCTCACGGGCGTACCGCACGTGCCGCGCCTCCTCCACGACGTGGATGCGCGTGACGCCGCGGATCAGGGTCTGCACCCGCTCGTCGGGGAAGGTCAGCCGCTGCATCCAGTCCAGCACCTCCTCGCCGAGCAGGGTCGCGGTGAAGGACCCGGGCGTGGTGGAGATGGTCTTGAACAGCCGGCCGAGGTTCTGGTGGGTCCGGCTGACCGGGTACCAGGGCGTCTCGCCGCGGGATATCAGCCGCGCGAACATCTTCGAGTGCCGGCACTCGTCCTCGATCTCGGTCAGCGCGTACCGCACGTGCGCACTCGTCGCCGCCTTGTCGTAGATGTGCCGGACCAGCAGCTGCATGAGGATGAGCTCGAACCAGATGCCCAGCGAGGCGAGTGCCGCCGCCTCGTGCTGGGACAGCAGGATCCGCTGCTCCTCGCCCATCCGCTTCCACAGCGGGGTGTCGTAGAGCGACACCAGCTCCGGCGGCCAGAACCACTTGCCGTCCTCGAAGGGGGCGTCCCAGTCGAGTTCCTTGTCCGGGTCGAAGGAGTGCTTGGCGGAAGAGTCGAGCAGCCGCTCGGCCACCTGCTCCCGGTCCTTGAGCAGGCCGAGCGCGTCGCGCAGCCCTTCGACCGCGTCGGCTTCCGTCAGGGTCGTCATGGCAGTCCCATCTCGTCGTACGGAGCTGTGTCCGGTTACCCGCGAGTCACTGGTCTTATGAGACTGCCTGTCAGCAAGCCCGTCAATCCCCCGCGCGAGACTTGTTGACCCCGCGTCTACCGCGTAGGAGCCTGCGGGACATGCCGACCTTCGATCTGTACGCCAACACCCCCGACGACCCCCGCTGGTCCGTGCCCGCGACCGGCGAGGCCCGCTTCAGCTGGGAGTACGACGACGGACGAGACCGCCTCCTCGCCCTCTACCAGAAGGGCAAGGACAAGCAGTGGGACGGCGCCACGCGCATCGACTGGGATCTGGAGGTCGACCCCTTCGACCCGCTCGGCACCCCCGACGAGGCGATGTCCCTGTACGGCACCCGTCACTGGTCGAAGCTCACCGAGAAGGACAAGGGCGAACTGCGCCGGCACTACGCCTCCTGGCAGTTCAGCCAGTTCCTGCACGGCGAGCAGGGCGCGATGATCTGCGCCGCCCGGATCGTCGAGTCCGCCCCGGACCTGGACGCCAAGTTCTACTCGGCCACCCAGACCATGGACGAGGCCCGGCACGCCGAGATCTACGGCCGCTTCCTGCACGAGAAGATCGGCCTGCTCTACCCGATCAACGACAACCTCCAGTCGCTGCTCGGCGACACCCTGCGCGACAGCCGCTGGGACATGCCCTACCTCGGCATGCAGGTGCTGATCGAGGGCCTGGCGCTGGCCGCCTTCGGCATGATCCGGGACTCCACGAAGAAGCCGCTGCCGAAGCAGATCCTCGCCTACGTCATGCAGGACGAGGCCCGCCACGTCGCCTTCGGCCGCATGGCCCTGCGCGACTACTACAAGCAGCTCACCGACGCCGAACTGCGCGAACGTGAGGAGTTCGTCATCGAGGGCTGCTACCTCATGCGCGACCGGCTGCGCGGTGTCGAGGTCCTGGAGAACTTCGGCGTCCCCAAGGCCGAGGCGGAGGAGTACGCCGAGCGCTCCGAGTTCCTCGCCCTCTTCCGCAAGCTCCTCTTCAGCCGCATCGTCCCCTGCGTCAAGGACATCGGCCTGTGGGGCAAGCGCCTCCAGCAGGCCTACGTCGACATGGGCGTCCTCGAACTCGGCGACTCCAACCTCGACCTCCTCATGGCCCAGGACGAGGAGATAGCCGAACAACTGGACGCGGAACGCTTCGCGGCGGAGGAGAGGGAGCGGGTCGCGGAGGTGGCGGACGCCATCGAGGCGGGCGCCCAGGGCTGACACCCCGGGCGGTGCCGGTCTCAGCGATCGAGCACCGCCTCCATCACGGCCCTGGCGATCGGCGCCGCCACCCCGCCCCCGGTGATGTCCCCGCGGTCGGCGGCCGCGTCCTCCACCACCACCGCCACCGCCACCTGCGGCTCCAGATCCCGCTCACCCTGCGCCCAGGAGACGAACCAGGCGTACGGCGTCCCGGAGTTGCCGATGCCGTGCTGGGCGGTGCCGGTCTTGCCGCCGACCTTCGCGCCGGGGATCGCCGCGTTGCCGCCGGTGCCCCGCTCGACCACGTTCCGCATCAGCTCCCGCATGCGCACGGCGGTCGACGGCTGCATCGCCTGGCGCGCCGGGCGCGGGCCGGGCGCGGACACCGTCGAGCCGGCCGCCGACGTCGTCCGCTCCACCAGGTACGGCTCCCGCACCTGACCGCCGTTGGCCACGGCGGCCGCCACCATCGCCATCTGGAGCGGCGTCGCCCGGGTGTTGTACTGGCCGATGGAGGACAGAGCCAGCTGCGCCCGGTCCACCGTGGTGTCGAAGGTGCTCCGGGACACCTCGAACGGGATCCGCAGCCCGGTGTCGTTGAAGCCGAACGCCTCCGCCGTGGCCGCCATGTCCGCCACCCCGACGTCCACGCCCAGCTTGGCGAACACCGTGTTGCAGGACCGCTCGAAGGCCACCCGCAGCGGCGCGTTCTCGCACCCCTCGACCTCGTTGGTCAGCCTCGTCGTCGTGCCGGGCAGGGTGTACGGGGCGGGAGAGTCCGTCGGCCTGTCGATGTTCCTGATCACGCCCGCGTCCAGCGCCGCCGCCGCGGTGACCACCTTGAAGGTGGAGCCCGGCGGATACGTCTGCCGCACCGCCCGGTTCAGCATCGGCTTGCTCGGGTCCTCGTTCAGCTGCGCCCAGGACCGCCCCACGGTCTCCCCGTTGCCCGACAGCGACTCCGGGTCGTACGACGGGGTCGACACCAGCGCCAGGATCCGGCCGGTCGCCGGCTCCAGCGCCGCCACCGCGCCCTTGCGCGCTCCGAGCCCTTCGTACGCCGCCCGCTGGGCGCCCGCGTGGAGCGTGGTGGTGACATCGCCGCCGTCGTTCTGCGCCCGCGTCAGGTCGCTGATCAGCGGCAGCGGCGAGAGCATCGGGTCGGTGCCGGAGAGGATGCCGTCCTCGGCGTGCTCCAGGAACGTCGAGCCGTACACCTGCGAGGCGAAGCCGGTGACCGGCGCGTACAGCGGCCCGTCCGTGTACGTCCGTTCGTAGCGCAGCCGGCCCGCGGTGTCCTTGGAGCCGGTGATCGGCCTGCCGCCGACCAGGATGTCACCGCGCGGTTGGCCGTAACGGGCGATGACCTGACGGCGGTTGGCGGGATTGTCGTCGTACGCCGAGGCCTGGACGATCTGGATGCGGGCGGCGTTGACCAGCAGCGCCACCAGCAGCAGGGCGCAGAAGGCGGCGGCGTGCCGGATGTACCGGGTCATGGGGCGACCTGCCCGTCGTACTGCTTGCGGGCCGCGTGGCTCACCCGGATCAGCAGGGCCACGATCGCCCAGTTGGTGACGACCGAGGAGCCGCCCTGGGCGAGGAACGGCATCGCCATGCCGGTCAGCGGGATCAGGCCGGTCACCCCGCCCGCGATCACGAAAACCTGGAGCGCCACGATGGACGCCAGCCCGACCGCGAGCAGCCGGCCGAAGGGCTCGCGCAGGGCGAGGCCCGCGCGGTAGCCGCGTTCCACCAGCAGCGCGTAGAGCAGGAAGATCGCGGAGAGGCCGGCCAGGCCCAGTTCCTCGCCCGCCGTCGCCAGGATGAAGTCGGACTTGGCGGCGAAGCCGATGAGGATGGAGTGGCCGAGGCCCAGCCCGGTGCCGAGCAGGCCGCCCGCCGCGAAGGCGAACAGCGACTGGGCGAGCTGGTTGGGGCCCTCGCCCGCGTCGATGGTGGCGAACGGGTGCAGCCAGTCCTCGACCCGGCTGTGCACATGCGGCTCCAGCCGCGCCACGGCGACCGCGCCGAGCACCGCGAGCAGCAGACCCACCGCGATCCAGCCGGTGCGGCCGGTGGCCACGTACAGCATGACGACGAACAGGCCGAAGAAGAGCAGCGAGGTGCCGAGGTCGCGCTCCAGGATGAGCACGCCGACGCTCAGCAGCCAGATCGCGACGATCGGGCCGAGCACCCGCCCGGTGGGCAGTTGGAGCTTCCACACGGTGCGGCCCGCGTACGCCAGGGCGTTGCGGTTGGCGGCGAGATACGCGGCGAAGAACACCGCCAGCAGTACCTTCGCGAACTCGCCCGGCTGGATGGAGAACCCGGCGATCCGGATCCAGATGCGGGCGCCGTTCACCGACGGGAAGAAGATCGGCAGGGTGAGCAGGGCCAGGGCGGCGGCGACGCAGACGTACGCGTAGCGCTGGAGAACGCGGTGGTCGCGCAGGGCGAGGACGACCAGGGTGAACAGACCCACGCCGAGCGTCGACCAGATCAGCTGGGCGGGGGCGGCCCGGTCGGCCGGGGTCTCCAGGTCGAGCCGGTAGATGAGCACCAGGCCGATGCCGTTGAGCAGCACGCCGATGGGCAGCAGCAGCGGGTCGGCGTACGGGGCGCGCATCCGTACCGCCAGATGGGCGAGGAGCGCCAGCACCCCGAGCCCGGCGCCGTAGCCCGCCGCGCCGGGCGGGATCGCGCCCTCCTTGGCCAGGCCGACAGCGCAGTAGCCGCACACCGGGAGCAGTACGGCGACCACGATGAGGGAGAGCTCGACGCCACGGCGCCGGGGGAGGCGTACCGCGGGAGCGGGCGCGTCCGCTGCCACGATGGTTCCGGTTCCGGCCTTCATCATGTCCGGAACCTACCCAAATAGGGCGACTTGCTTGCTCTGGTCGTCAACACCAGCGTGGCGCGGGGCCGGTGGTGTCGCCGCCGCGGCCCGCACCCACGCCCGTGCCCGCGCGCGCACTCCGGGCCCGGGTCCCGGCGGCCGTGACCGCGGCCGGGCGGGCGGAGGGGGAGCGGGTGGGCATGGGGTGCCTCCGTGGCGGGCGGGCGGACGGGCGGACGGGCGGGGTGAGCGGGCTGGCGGGCTGACTGGCTGGCCGGCAGGCCGGCGGGCCGGTGGGCCGGTGAAGGTGACTGTCCGCCACATTAGGAGCGGAGCGTGCGTGGCGCTCTTCGGGCTGCGCCATCGGGGAGAGCGCAGGTGGATGCTTCCGCCGGACGGAAGCGTCCGTTTCCTCCGTCGGGCGGAGGCGTCACGGTGGAGGCGTCACGGTGGAGGCGTGCGTTACGTGGTGGAGGTGGGCGGAGGCGTCATGCGGGGGAGGAGGGGCAGGGGGCGTTATGAGGGGAGGAGGCCAGGGGGCGTCACGTGGAGGAGGTCGATGGCGGCGGTGTCCGAGGCAACGTCAGCGTCGCCACCGCCCCGCCGTCCGGCGCGTTGCCGAACTCCAGCCGGGCCCCCAGCACCTCCGACTGGCCCAGCGCGATCGTCAGCCCCAGCCCGTGCCCGCGCGCCCCGCCCTCCGTACGGAACCGCTGCGGGCCGTGCGCCACCAGATAGCCGGGGTAGCCGTCGCCGTGGTCCCGGACGGTGACCACCGGCCCGTCCACCGTCAGCACCACCGGCGCCCGCCCGTGCCGGTGCGCGTTCGCGACCAGATTGCCCAGCACCCGCTCCAGCCGCCGCCGGTCGGTCTCGACCCGCGCGTCCCGCATCACGCGCACCTCGCTGTCGGTGCCCGACGCCCGCACCACCCGCCCGGCCAGCGCGCCCAGCTCCTCGGCGTCCACCTCCAGCCGCTCCCGGCCGGTGTCCAGCCGGGAGATCTCCAGCAGGTCCTCGGTCAGCGTGCGCAGCGCGGCCACCCGGTCGCGCACCAGCTCCGTCGGCCGCCCCGGCGGCAGCAGCTCCGCCGCCGCGTGCAGACCGGTGAGCGGTGTGCGCAGCTCGTGCGCCACATCCGCGGTGAACCGCTGCTCGGCCAGCAGCTTGCCCTGGAGCGACGCCGCCATGGAGTCCAGCGCGGCGGCCACCGCGGCCACCTCGTCCTGCGGGCGCCGGGCGTCCTCGGCCCGCCGGTCGTGCACCCGCGCGTCCAGATCACCGGCGCTGATCCGCCGCGCGACCCGGGCGGTGGCGTGCAGCCGCCGGGTCACCCGGGTCACCGCGAACGCGCCGACCAGCAGCGTCGCCCCGATCGCCAGCGCCGAGGACCAGACGATCGCCCGGTCCAGGCCGTCGATGGTGCGGGCCTGCTGGGCGTGGTCGACGGCCACCGCGAGCGCGTGGCCGCCGTCGGCCGGGCCCGCCGCCCACATGGTGGGCCGACCGTGACGGTCGGCGACCATCGTGCCGCGCTGCCCGGCGACCGCCAGCTGGCGCAGCGCCTCGGGCAGCTCCGGCGGGTCGAGGCCCGCGCCCGGCATCAGCGGGTCCCCGGCCTCGTACGCCGTCGTCGCCTCCGCCAGCCGGGACAGCGCCAGGTCGCGGGCCTCGCCGACGGTCTGGTTGGTCACCGACACATGGACCAGGGCACCGAGCAGCGCGGCGAGGGCGCAGCACATCACGGTGATGAACAGCGCCGCCTTCACGGCCAGCGTGCCGGCCCACTGGGGGAGCCTCATCACCGGCTCTCCGCGGGAGACGGGGACGAAGACGACGACGGGGACGGGGACAGCGGGGTCGAGGTCGGGGACGGAGTGCGCCGGTCGGTGCGCAGCATCTCGTCGTGGGTGAGCAGCATCGCCCGCTGCTCCGGGTCCCAGCTCCACTGGAGGCGGTACTCGTACCCCTTCACCTCGGACGGCGAGCGGATGATCACCGACCGCCCGGCCAGCTCGACCCCGCTCACGGCGTCGTCCCAGGTCATGACCTGCACCAGCCGGTTCTTCTCCACGGTGTACACGCGTACGGCGGTCAGCTCGCCCGGCAGCTGCCGGAAGCCCAGCGCCAGGTCCTCGTGCCCGTCGCCGGTCAGATCCCGGTAGTACGGCGTGAGCACCGGACACCGGCCCCGGCCCGCCCCGGCACCGCAGTCGGCCATCCGCGCGCCCGTGACCCGGTACCGCGCGTCGGCCCCCTCGTAGTCGTCCGGGTGCGCGTCGATCTCGGTGCGGACGACCGCCACCGGGTCCACCGCCCGGACGTCCCCGCCCGGCACCGGCACGCCCTTGACGACCTCACGCTCCACCTCGCCGATCTCGTACGCGGGGCTGGACGCGGGCGGCAGCGTCGGCCACAGCCGGGCCGGGCCCTCGGCGGTCGGCGTGGGACCCGCGCCGCGCAGCCCGCCGGCGTCACCACAGGCCGCCGCGGCCGCGCCGCAGACCAGCAGCAGGACCACGGCGACGAAGACGCGCGGACGGGCGCGGACACGGACGCGGACGGGCACGGCACTCCGGTGATCGGGGGCGACCAGGACGCGTACACCTTATTCGTGCGGAAGTCCTTTTTGCCGTCGGCCGGCGGCCGTAGTGGGAGGTACCAGGAGGTACCCCTCGGGCTGGCTGTCGTGGGGGAAGGGCCCCGTCGTCCGGCTTCCGCAGCCGGAAGGATCCGCCGGCCGGCTGCCGACGCGGGAAGGCCCCAGCGGCCGGCCGCCAGGGCGGGAGGGAGCCCCCACCGGCCGGCCGCCAGGGCGGGAGGAGCCCATCGTCCGGCTTCCGCAGCCGGAAGGATCCGCCGGCCGGCTGCCGGCGCGGGAAGCCCCCACCGGCCGGCCGCCACGGCGGGAGGAAGCCCCCACCGGCCGCCCGCCACGGCAAGAGGAAGCCCCCACCGGCCGGCCGCCACGGCGGGAGGAAGGCCCCTCGGCCGCCTGCCACGGCAGGAGGAAGGCTGGGGAGGTAGGCCAGAGGACCCCACCAGCCGCCTGCCGTCGGCGGAAGCCTCACTCGGCCAGTTCCTCCAGCAGGCGCGCCGTCGGTAGTCCGGCCCGCAGGTAGTCCACGAACAGGTCGTTGTGCAGTGCCCAGGGTGAGCGGCGGGCCCGGATGAGCCGGATGGCCTCCTCGGCCGAGCGGCCCTGCCGGACCAGTGCGTGCCCGACGACCAGCCCCGAACGGTTGTACCCGTGGTAGCAGCGGACCAGAACCCTGCGCCCCGCGGCCACCGCCTCGCCCGCGGCCTCCGCCAGCCGGATCACCCCGGCGAGCTGGGTACCGTCCAACGGCCCGTCCGGGATCGGCCACACCTGGTGCTCGACGCCGGGATCGGGACCGTGCCCGGGCAGCCGCAGCAGGGTCTGCACCAGGTCGAACTCGCTGCGCACGACAGCGAACTCCAGATGCCCCGACGGCCCCTCGAACTCGTGTCCGCCCATCCACAGACCGGGCACGATCTCGTGCCACGGGCCGCCCGGAGCCGGTACGTCGGGCTGCTTCCCGCGGGTACGCAACGGCGCCTCCCCAACCGCGCTCCCAACTCTGCTCCACGGTAGCCGGGTTCTTGCCCGCGCAGCACCCCGCCTGTTCCCATGGTCATGAGGTGATGGTGCATGAGCGGACTGCGTGTCGTACCGACCCGGCACCTCGGCCGGGACCGGCTCTACGTCTGCCTCCCGGACGGCGCGAACATCGCCTGGTACGACCGGGAGACCGCCCGCGTCAACCTGCTGCGCGAGGACCGCAGAGCGGACGTCCTGCACGCCCTGAGCCCCTTCGTCACCGGCCCGGTCACCGTCGGCCCGCCGCCGGTCCCCACCCCCGCCGAACTGGCCCGGCTCAGCCTCCACCCCGACGACGACCTGGCCCCCAACCGCCCCGGCGAGGCCCTGCTCGTCGCCCTGGACCGGGATCCCGGCGGCGGCCACCTGCTGCGCCCGGATCCGCGGCGCCGGGCGCTGGAGGCGGAACAGGAGGTGGGGGAGGCGCTGGACGCCCTGGAGGGAGCGGGCTGGCACACCCTGCACTCGGTGCCGCTGCCCGGCGGCGACCGCATCCACCACCTGCTGATCGGCCCCGGCGGCCTCTACGCCGTCCACACCCTGCCCGCCCGCAAACAGCGGGTACTGGTCGCCGACCCCCTGGTCACCCTGGGCCGCGGTGACCCCACGCCGCTGCTGCGCCGCCTCCGCGCCGACGCGTCCCGCGCCTCCCACGCCCTCACCGCGGAGGTCCACCCGGTCCTGGCCGTCACCCACCCCGCCCGTCTCACCCTCCCCACCCCACCCCGCGAGGTCCGCGTCCTCACCCACACCGACCTGCCGGGCCTCGGCCACCTCGGCGGCGTACTGAAACCGGCGGACGTGGAGGCACTGCACGCGATGGCCCGGGACAGGGGGACGTGGGTGCGGCGACTGTGAGACGCGGCCCCACCCGAGACGGCGAGCCCGCTCCACACCAGGGCCCGCGCCCCGCGCCCCGGCACACAACTGCTGCCTGGACGGGGACCGACCCTCACGGCAGCACCCCCGCCCGCCCCCCCTCCAGCAGCGGCGCCAGCAGATCGCCGTAGTCCTGCACGCGAGGAGAGATGTCCGGCGCCCGGAACGCCAGCTGCGCCGGATCGCCGCACGCCTCGACCTCCGCCCAGGTCACCGGCGCCGACACCCATGGCTCGGCGCGCGCCCGCAGGGTGTAGGGGGTGGCCGTCGTCTTGCGGGCCGCGTTCTGGCTCCAGTCCACGAACACCTTCCCCGGCCGCAGACTGCGCGTCATACGGTGCACGACCAGCCGCGGCATCGTCCGCTCCGCCTCGACGGCCAGCGCCTTCGCGTACTCGGACGTCTCCTCGGAGGACGCCCCCCGCACCGCCGCCAGCAGATGCAGCCCCTTGGATCCGGAGGTCTTGGCGTACGCCTCGATCCCGTCGGCGGCCAGCCGCTCCCGCAGCCACAGCGCGACCTCGCAGCAGTCGACGACGGTCGCCGGCGGGCCCGGGTCCAGGTCGAAGACCAGCCGGTCCGCCTCCTCGGGTGTGTCCACCAGCCACTGGTGGGTGTGGAACTCGGTGACCAGGTTCGCCGCCCACATCAGACTCGGCAGGTCCTGCACGAGCACCATCCGCGCCGGCCCCTCCGACCGGGGCACCTCGGCCGTCGTGACCCAGTCGGGCGTACCCGGCGGCACGTTCTTGGCGAAGAAGACCTGCCCGTCCGGCCCGTCCGGATAGCGCAGGAAGGACACCGGCCGATCGCGCAGATGCGGCAGCAGCACCTCGGCGACGGTGGCGTAGTAGTGCAGCACCTCGCCCTTGGTGAAGCCGGACGCCGGATACAGCACCTTCTCCAGATTGCTGAGCGCGAGCCTCCGGCCCGCCACCTCTGTGATCGGCGTCATACGATGAGAATCACAGAAACCGTCACATATCGCCTCATGCTCATATCGCTCGTCGAGGGGAAAGGTGGGACGCGTGCGATCCATCTGGAACGGAGCCATCTCGTTCGGCCTGGTCAGCATCCCCATCAAGCTGGTGAACGCCACCGAGAGCCACTCGATCTCCTTCCGCCAGATCCACACCGAGGACGGCGGCCGGATCCGCTACCGCAAGGTGTGCGAACTGGAGGAGCGCGAGGTCACCCAGTCGGAGATCGGCAAGGGCTACGAGGACGCGGACGGCTCGATCATCCCGATCACGGACGAGGACCTGGCCCAGCTGCCGCTGCCCACCGCCAAGACGATCGAGATCGTCGCCTTCGTCCCGGCCGACCGGATCGACCCGCTCCAGATGGACGCCGCCTACTACCTCGCCGCGAGCGGCGCCCCCGCCGCCAAGCCGTACACCCTGCTCCGCGAGGCACTGAAGCGCAGCAACAAGGTCGCCATCGCCAAGTACGCCCTGCGCGGCCGCGAACGTCTCGGCATGCTGCGGGTCGTCGGCGACGCCATCGCCATGCACGGCCTGCTCTGGCCCGACGAGGTCCGGGCCCCCGAGGGCGTCGCCCCCGAGACCGGCGTCACCGTCCGCGACAAGGAGCTGGACCTCGCGGACGCCCTCATGGACACCCTCGGCGAGGTCGACCTGGAGGACCTGCACGACGAGTACCGCGAGGCCGTGGAGGAGGTCATCGCCGCCAAGGCGGCCGGCGAGGCGCTCCCGGAGGCGCCGGAGGCCCCGAAGGGCGGCAAGGTGCTCGATCTGATGGCCGCGCTGGAGAGCAGCGTGCGCGCGGCGAAGGAGTCGCGCGGCGAGGAGGCGGAGGTCAGATCCCTCCCCGCGCGCAAGGCCACCGGTTCCGCGCGCAAGGAGACCGGCTCCGCGCCCAAGGACACCGGCGGCAAGAAGTCGACGTCCACGGCGAAGAAGACGGCCGCGAAGAAGACCGCCGCCTCCTCCTCCGCCAGGAAGTCGACGGCGAAGTCGGCCCAGAGCGGCACGAAGAAGGCGGCGGCCTCCAAGAGCGCCGCGAAGAAGTCGACGGCGAAGACCACGGCGAACTCGGCGGCGAAGAAATCGACGACCTCACGCAAGCGCTCGGCGTGAGCGGACCGAGCGGCACACCCGGGACGGAGGCGGAGTCGGAGGCGGAGCGGGCGGGCCTCAGATCGCGTCGAGGTCCCGCTCCCGCGTCTCCGGCAGGGCGATGACGCAGACCAGCGACAGCAGGGCCATCGCGCTCATGAACCACCCGCCGACGGCCGGGCTGTAGTTCTCGGCGAGCGCGGTGACGATCAGCGGGGCGGCGGCACCGCCGAGCACACCGCCGAGGTTGTAGGAGAACCCGGCCCCGGAGTACCGCATCCGCGTACTGAACAGCTCGGGCATGTACGCGCCGGCGGGCCCGTAGATGATGCCCATGCACAGCAGCGCACCGCTCAGCGCGACGGCGATCAGCACATGGTTCCCGGTGTCGAGCAGCGGGAAGAGCACCGCTCCCCACACCACACCGAACGCCGCGCCCCCGATGATCAGTCTGCGCCGCCCGATGACGTCCGACCAGCGGGCCACGAAGAAGGTCGACAGCCCGAGCACCACGACGGCGACGAGGGTGAGGGCGAGCATGGTGTTCTTGGGGACGCCGAGGGTGCCGGTGGTGTAGGTCATGCAGTAGGTGGCGGCCGTGTAGAACATCACGTACACCACGGTGATCATCCCGGCCCCGAGCAGCATCTCCTTCGGATGCCGCCGGAACGCCTCGAAGAGCGGCGCCTTGCTCTCCTGCTCCTCCTCCCGCACCTTCGCGAACGCCGGCGACTCGGCGATCTTCAGCCGGATGACGAGCCCCACGGCGACCAGCACGAACGAGAACAGGAACGGTATGCGCCACCCCCAGCTGTCGAAGGCGTCCTCGCTCAGCGCCGAGGACATCACCAGGAAGGTGAGCGTCGCCGCGAAGTACCCGACGGGTGACCCCATCTGCGGCGCCGCCGCGTAGAGCCCCCGCTTCCCCTTCGGCGCGTGCTCCACCGCGAGCAGCGCGGCCCCGCCCCACTCCCCGCCGAGCCCGAGCCCCTGCACCAGCCGCAGCAGCACCAGCAGCACGGGAGCGGCGAGCCCCAGCGTCTCGTAACCGGGCAGCAGCCCGATGAGCCCGCTGCTGAGGCCCATCATCAGCAGCGACACGACCAGGACGGCCTTGCGCCCGACCCGGTCCCCGAAGTGCCCGAAGACCGCCGCGCCCAGCGGCCGCGCGGCGAACCCGACGGCGAACGTCGACAGCGTCGCCAACGTGCCTGCCGTCTCGGACAGTTCGGGGAAGAAGACCTCGTTGAGGACGAGCGCCGAGGCGGTCCCGTAGATGTAGTAGTCGTAGAACTCGATGGCCGTGCCGACGAAACTGGCCGTGGCGATACGACGCATACCCTTCGGGGTCGCGCCGCTCACGGCCTCTTCGCCCACGTCCGGTCCGGCTGATCCGGCTGATCCGGCTGATCCGGCGCTGCTCATGCCTGTTCACTCCCGAGCTGGGTTGGGGACGGTGCTGAACGGAACGTGAACGCTAAACCGCAGGTCGGGCCCCGGTTCCCGTCCACCGGGACAAAAAATGGGGTCCCTGGCTGTACGACCGGACAGCGGCCGGCACCGGCCCGTGCGAGGATCAGGGACACCGCCCAGGAGGAAGCACCCCGTATGACGCAGCCGCGATACGACCAGCGGGTCCGGGTCTTCGTGGAGGTGCGGGGCGGCCCGCACGACTGGCAGGAGGCCGAGGAGCGCTTCGCGGCGCACGGCTGGCCGGTCCGCGCCCACCATCCGTCCGGCGAGGGCCCGTTGGGCGCCGCACTGGAACCCGACCCCGGCTCACGCGTGTACGAGATCGAGGTCCGCCTCTTCGGCATCGCCAAGGGATGCGACCGCGGCGCGGCCGACCGCGTCCGCAAGGTCGCCCGCGGCGCGCGGCTCGAGGCGTACGTCCGCCGCGCCGACCCACTCGCGCGCGACCGGCAGATGTACCCGCACTGGCGAACGGTCAGCACGCTCCACCGGCTCGGCCACCAAGTCCGAAGCGGGGGCGGAAGCGAGGGCGGAAGCGGGGGCCGAGGCGAGGGCCGAGTCCAGGGCCGCCGCCCGGCCTGGCGGCGCCATCTGATCCAGCGGATCACCCACCTCGGCGGCTATGACAGGGACGGATACATATCCGGCACCCCGCGGCAGGCGCTGCGCCTGGCCCGCGCCGCTCATGAAGCGGGGCCCACCACCGTGGCCGTGCGCCCGCTGGACGGCCGATGGCGCGAACCGGCGCCGTACAGACGGGAGGAGCACGTGGAACGCGGGGTCCTGCGGCTCGTCCTGTGGTCCCTGCTGACCGCCGCGGCCCTGACCCTGACCACCCACGCGACCCCGCTCGGCTGGGGCATCCTGCTCACCGTCGCCCTGCTGGGACTGTGCGGCGCCGTCCGGGCGGGCTGGGAGCTGACCGGGGAGCGGAAGAGGGCCCAGGGCGTCCTCTGCGCCGTCCTGTGCCCACTGGTGTTCACCGCGGTGGGGACGGGCTTCCTGAGCGACGACGGCCAGGCACCGCCGCCCGAACAGGTCCTGATCACCGCCGTCGTGGTCACGGTCATCGCCGGCCTGTGGCTGCTCGTACGGCAGTGGACCTGGGGCGAGTGGGTCGCGTGGGCGGTCCCGCTGGTGGCGACCGTGACCGTCTCCCTCGTCGTGGCCGCCGGCTCCGTCCTGCACGCGCTGTACGCCGACGGACTCTCGCTCGCCCCGGACGACCTGGACGTCCCACCCATCTGGCAGGTCCTGGCCGCCGCGAAACTGCTCGTCATGCTCAGCTTCGTCCTCATCGTCCCGGCCTGGTGGGGCTTCGCCCGCCACCGGCACCACCGGTACGCCACCCCGGGCGACGGCACGAACATCATCCTGAACATGTGCCTGTTCCTCGCGATGCTGGTCACCGCCGGGGTGCAGGCCTGGGACTCCGCCGGAACGGCCGTGGACCGTACGATCGCGGCGGCCGTGCGCGGCGACGACCCGCCCTCGTACTTCGGCGTGGAACCGGAGTGGACCTGCGTACGACCTGTCGCTCCCGCCAGGGAAATCCCGGGCGAGGGCCCGCAGTTGCACCCGCGCACCCCGTACCTCTCCTTCGGCGTCGCGGGGGAGACGGCGGTGCTGTGGGACCCGAGAACCGGGCAACCGGTCAAGCTGCCCGCCAACCAGGTGTGGCTGTCGCCGGCGGCATCGGGACACACGCGCTGCGGGCCGTGAAAACCACATGCGCCGCACCACCCTCGCCCGATAGGTTTCCGCGTGTTCGAAGGGGGACCGAAGTGGCGAAACTGAACCAGATCATCGCTGTCGAAAAGGGCGTCAAGAGCAGATCGCTCCAGGACATCACCGCGGCGCACCACAAGGTGCAGAAGCCCGCCCTGCTGGCCGGCATCTCGCGCACCTACCAGCCGAAGGACGAGGAGGGCGAGCAGCTGCCGCCCGAGTCCACGCGGGTACAGGTGCAGGCCGAGGACGTGCTGCGGGAGATGTCCACGTCGCTCACCCGGCTGTTCGACGTCACCGCCACCAAGGACTGGGCGAACTGCGCGGCCCGCGCGGACGTCACGGTCGAGGGCCGCACCATCCTCGCCGACGTCCCGGTCAGCTACCTCCTGTTCCTGGAGAAGCAGCTCACCGACCTGCACACCTTCGTCAAGAAGCTGCCGACCCTCGACGCCGCCGAGTCCTGGTCGCACGACCCGTCCACCGACTGGTGGAAGACGGACCCGGTCCGCACCATCCGCACCAAGAAGGTCCCCCGCAACCACGTCAAGGCGGAGGCGACCGAGAAGCACCCGGCGCAGGTCGAGGTGTACTACGAGGACGTGCCCATCGGCTACTGGACGACCGTGAAGTTCTCCGGAGCGCTCCCGGCCCGGCGCGTCAACGAACTGGTGGAGCGCGTCGAAAAGCTCCAGCAGGCCGTGAAGTTCGCCCGCGAGGAGGCCAACGGCGCCGAGGTCACCGACCAGCGGGTCGGCGACGCGGTCTTCGGCTACCTGTTCGGCTGACACGGCCCGACAGGCGGCACCCCATGATCGCCCCCGCGTGCGAGCGCGGGGGTGCGCGACAGCGCGGGCCGGAAATGAGGACCGGTCCGCGCGAGGAGCGCAAGCTGACACTGAAGTTCAGCCTGAAGAAGCGGTGACACTGCCCACGCCGGCAGATGTCGCCGCGATCAATCTCAGACTCTCGCTCCAGTCTCAGCATCGCCGCCGATCGCCGGATCGACCGAGGCCGGACGAACGCCGTCGGATGCGAGTTCGACTCTCGCCTGCACCTCTCCCACGGTGCGGTAGTTCAAAGGAAGAACACGACGGCCTGACGCCTGATCCGACCTCTTAAACGCCGCCGGCGTGCACAACTGGGTGGCATCCCCAGGAGCCCGGGAGCTGGATACGCCTCCCGGGCTCCGCCACGTCTTCGGGCACCTGGCCGGGAGGCCAGCCGTAGTTGTGAGCGCCGCCGTTGTCAGTACCGACTCTTAGAGTCCCGGTATGGCGATATTCCGGTCCAGCCACTCGCTCAGGCTCATGGTTGAAGAAGCGCGAAGTCTCACCGACCACGCTGACGTGCATAAACGGATCGACGTGGTGCTGCGCATCATGGGAGACGGCTTCGGCGGGACGTACGGCAAGGGAAGGCCGCTGGTAGACGCCCTGGAGGATGTGGCCCAGGAGTGCCTCCTCCATGAGGAGTTTGCGCTGGCTCAGCGCTTCCAAAGGTTCGCCGCTACGCAAGCGGCAAACTCTACCTTGACATTCTTGAGAACTACTACGATCCGAAGGCGCGACAGCGTAGCGAGGAGTTCATGCGGCGAATGGCCGCCATGGGCGCCGAGCAAGCCGTCTCCGCTCTGGAGGCGCTGCGCGCCGAGAACCCCGGTGCGAGTGTCACCGACGCCCTTGCTCTCTTCCATGGCATCGCCCGGTCCACCGGCCATCTGGGGATCGGAGACGGCGACGGCGGCATCCAGCTGCCCGCCAAGTACCTCAAGCGCCTTCAAGAGTTCGGGCACATGGAACTGATCCTGCGGGATCTGCCCCGGCCGGCCTCCGCCGAGACAGCTCGGATGATGAGCGATTCCCTGGAAGATGCGGATGCTGGAATGCTGGCCCAATTGCTGGAACTACGGGTGAGGCGGGCGGGCCTCACCTCCCTGCGCGCCGCAGTGAACCACCCTGAGAGTTCCGAAGGCGCCCTCCACGCCTGCCTGAAGAACCAGGAGTGGATCTTCGGTGGTGCGTTCGTGGCTGAGCTGGCCCGCCGCCAGTACGCCCCGGACACCGTTCTCGACATTCCGCTGCTGCGAGGTGATGGCGCCTTGCATGTGGTGGAACTCAAACGCGCCAACATCAGGAATCTGGTTGTCCGGCCGAGCGGGCAACTCATGCTGGGCGCCCCGGTCCACCGCGCGGTATCGCAGACACAGAACTACCTGCGGACCTTGGACGAAGGCCGTGATTCCATCCTCGCGAAGTACGGCATTGACACACGCAGGGCCTCCGCAACCGTGGTGATCGGGCATCCGCAGTACGTGAGCGAGGGAATCACATCCCAGCAGGTAGCAGAGACGCTGCGGACCTACAACACGCATCTGGCGCGTATAGAGGTGATCACCTACGAGACCTTGCTGGAGTCCGCGGAGCGGATGCTTGCGCTCTCGTCGGCCGAGCAGACCTCCGGCCAGGGGGAACACACGGCATGAAGGACGACTCTCCGGCGATCGAGCCGCTTTTCGCCAGACTCTGCGGTGGCGCCATCAGCAGCAAAGACTACGTCGGCTATTTCATGAATGAGCACGGTGAGGAGCTCGTCTTTGCCCAACGGCGGGGCGACAAGACCGCCCGGCTCTGGCACAGCGACGCGGACTGGGAAATGGTCCGGGTCGCTGATCATTCGATACGGCTCGACGGAGCCATGGATGGGGTGATCACCGTCGCCGACCTGATCATCGACCGCTCTGAGGCGACTTGGCTGTCCTCATGCCTGGCAGCCTCCCGCCACCTGCGTCCCGGGCGCGCCTGAAGCGGACAGAGAGCCGGTCAGGCGGTCCAGACGTGGCGGCATCCTGCAACGGCAGTACGCGATCATCCCGGAGCGGCCATCAGTCTGCGGAGCGAGACAGGGAAGGTAGGGCGTCCTGGGCATGTGCCAGAGGTGTGTCGCGAACGCTGAGAGACAATGAGGAAAGGCGGGAGTCAGTGAACTGACTCCCGCCTTCTCTTCTCGGCATTCGCCCTGGTCAGAAGCGACTTTCAGCGTGTGACCGGCGAGTGCCCCCGGCAGGATTCGAACCTGCGCACACGGCTCCGGAGGCCGTTGCTCTATCCCCTGAGCTACGGGGGCGTGTCGGTCGCGGTGTCTCGCGGCGACGGGTAGAACACTACCAGCTCCGTGGGGGTGTTCATGAACGGGTTTCCTGGTCGTGGCGCGGGTCGGGTCGCCCGCACGGGGTGGAAGTGGGGAAAACCGGGACGCGGTGGCCGGTCCGGACCTACTCTCGAGTTGTGCCAGGCGCGTCGGGTCGGGTGCTTGTTGTGGACGACAACAAGGTCATCCGGCAGCTGATCAGGGTCAACCTCGAGCTGGAGGGCTTCGAGGTCGTGACCGCGGCCGATGGTGCCGAGTGTCTGGATGTCGTGCATCAGGTGCGGCCGGACGCCGTGACGCTGGACGTGGTGATGCCGCGGCTGGACGGGCTGCGGACCGCCGCGCTGCTGAGGGCCGATCCCCGTACCCGTGATCTCCCGCTCGCCATCGTCAGCGCGTGTACGCAGTACGAGATCGAGAGCGGGCACGGTGTCGGTGTCGACGCCTTCCTCGCCAAGCCCTTCGAGCCGGCGGAACTCGTGCGGATCGTGCGGCAGTTGGTCGAGGGGGAGAGCGGTTCCGCCCCGGATGAGGGTGAGGCTGAGGCTGAAGGGCTGCTCGGTGCCGGCGAAGGCGAGCGTGCCGGTCGGGCCGGCGGCTGACGCCGAGAGGCTGGCTCCGAGTGGCTGGCGCCGAGCGGCTCAGGCAGAGCGGCGGGGGCCCGAGTGGCTGACGCCGAGTGGCTGACGCCGGGCGGCGGACGCAGGCGGGCGGGGGCCATCGGCGCCCGGGGTGACACACGAGCCCGGGATGACCCACGCGCCGGGATGGCATCCCCGGCCAGGGTGACACACGCGCCCGGGGTGACACCGCGCCCGGGGTGACACCGCGGCCAAGGTGACACCGCGGCCAAGGTGACCCACCCGCCCGGTATGGCATCCCCGGCCA
This sequence comes from Streptomyces sp. NPDC001532, assembly GCF_040298625.1. NCBI lineage: Bacteria > Bacillati > Actinomycetota > Actinomycetes > Kitasatosporales > Streptomycetaceae > Streptomyces > Streptomyces sp. NPDC001532. The sequence goes on along the minus strand of NZ_JBEPAL010000004.1, from coordinate 92,883 downwards.
CGGTGACATACGCAGGCACAGAGGGCGCGGCCGCGCACTGTCGTCCACATGCCGGAACCCTCGCCAAACCGGCTCGCCTACCCACCCCCCTCCTCCCCTACGCTTGTCCCGTGACCCCCGTCGAGCTCTCGCGCACCGTGCTGCACGCGGTGCGTCGTGCTGTGGACGCGGGGGAGCTGAGTGTGACCGTCCCTGCGCGTGTCGTGGTCGCGCCGCCGGGGCCGGGGGGCTGGGGGGACTACGCGACCAACATCGCGCTCCAGCTGGCCCGCCCGGCCGGGCAGCCGCCGCTGCGGGTCGCCGAGGTGATCCGGCCGTATCTCGTGGGGGCGCAGGGGGTCGAGGGCGTCGAGGTCACCGGGCCGGGGTTCATCAACATCCGGCTGGGGGCCTCCGTCGCGGGCGGTCTCGTAGCGCGGATCATCGAGGACGGTGACCGGTACGGGCACGGCGAGTCGCTGGCCGGCCGGATCGTCGGCCTCCGTATTCCTTATGACGTACGCGCCGAGGTGCTCGCGGACGCGCTCGTGCGCATCGTGGCCTCGCAGGGCGGGCGGGTCGAGGTGGAGCACGGGGAGCCGGTGACGCTGCGGCCGGTGCCCGCGCCCGAGGATCCCGCGCCGCTCGGCGCCGACGCCGCCCGCTGGGCGCTGCTGTACCCCGCCGCGCACGATCGTCCCCGGATCACCGCCGATCACCTGGTCCAGCGCGAGAGCAACCCGCTCTTCCGCGTTCGCTACGCCCACGCCCGCACCCGGGCTCTCGGCCGCAACGCCGCCGACCTCGGCTTCACCGCGCAGCCCGGCCCCGTCGAGGACATCGACGCGGTGGACGGGCTGCTCGCCGCGCTCGCCGACCACCCCCGCATCCTCGCCGCGGCCGCCACCCACCGTGCCCCGGACCGTCTCGCCCGGCACCTCGTCACCGTCGCCGATGCCGTTCTCCCCGTTCTCCCCGTGGTGCTGCCGTGCGGTGAGGAGAAACCCTCGGCCGCCCACCGTGCCCGGCTCGCCCTCGCCGAAGCCGCCGGGACGGTGCTGGCCGGCGGCCTCTCCCTGCTCGGCATCGACGCACCCGACCATCTCTGAGAGAGCCTTCAGAAGTCATGAGCCGTTCCGCACACCCCGCCGGGCCCCGGCACGCCGACGTCCTCCCCGAGGGTCACTACTCGGCGCCGCCCGCCGACCTCAACGTTCTCGATCCGAAGGTGTGGGCGCAGACGGTGACCCGCGACGAGGACGGTGTCCTCACCGTCGGCGGGATCGACGTCAAGCGCCTCGCCGAGGAGTTCGGCACCCCCGCCTACGTCGTCGACGAGGCCGACTTCCGGTCCCGGGCGCGGGCCTGGCGCACCGCTTTCGGGCAGGACGCCGACGTCTTCTACGCGGGCAAGGCGTTCCTGTCCCGTGCCGTGGTGCGGTGGCTGCACGAGGAGGGGCTGAACCTCGACGTCTGCTCGGGCGGTGAGCTGGCCACCGCGCTGTCCGCCGGGATGCCGGCCGACCGTATCGCCTTCCACGGCAACAACAAGTCCCCGGCGGAGATCGAGCGGGCCATCCGCGCCGGTGTCGGGCGGATCGTGCTCGACTCCTTCCAGGAGATCGCGCGGGTCGCGCACATCGCGCGGGAGCTGGGCAAGCGGCAGCGGGTGCAGATTCGTATCACCGTGGGCGTCGAGGCGCACACGCACGAGTTCATCGCGACCGCGCACGAGGACCAGAAGTTCGGCATTCCGCTGGCGGGCGGGCAGGCCGCGGAGGCGGTGCGGCGGGCGCTCCAGCTGGACGGGCTGGAGCTGATCGGGATCCACAGCCACATCGGCTCGCAGATCTTCGACATGTCCGGGTTCGAGGTCGCCGCGCACCGCGTGGTCGGGCTGCTGAAGGACATCCGCGACGAGCACGGCGTCGAGCTGCCCGAGATCGACCTCGGCGGCGGCCTCGGCATCGCGTACACCAGCGACGACGACCCGCGCGAGCCGCACGAGATCGCCAAGGCGCTCACCGAGATCGTCACCCGGGAGTGCGAGGCGGCCAAGCTGCGCACTCCGCGCATCTCCGTCGAGCCGGGACGGGCCATCGTCGGGCCGACCGCCTTCACGCTCTACGAGGTCGGCACGATCAAGCCGCTCGACGGGCTGCGGACGTACGTCTCCGTCGACGGCGGCATGTCCGACAACATCCGTACCGCGCTCTACGACGCCGAGTACAGCGTGTCGCTGGTCTCCCGCGCCTCCGACGCCGCGCCGATGCTGGCGCGGGTCGTCGGCAAGCACTGCGAGAGCGGTGACATCGTGGTGAAGGACGCGTTCCTGCCGGCGGACCTGGCCCCCGGCGATCTGATCGCCGTACCGGCCACCGGGGCGTACTGCCGCTCCATGGCCAGCAACTACAACCATGTACTGCGCCCGCCGGTCGTCGCCGTGAAGGACGGCGAGGCGCGGGTGATCGTCCGCCGGGAGACGGAGGACGACCTGCTGCGGCTCGACGTGGGCTGAGCGGCATCGCGGGTCGCGGGGCGGAAGATCTCCGGTCCGACGCCCCTGCGAAAATGAAATAGACGTCTCACGATCCGGACCAGTGGCAGAAACTGCGGTCCGGTGAGTGAGACTGGTGAAACCGAAGACGGTATGAGGAAACGAGGTCGGATGATGCGTACGCGTCCGCTGAAGGTGGCGCTGCTGGGCTGTGGAGTGGTCGGCTCAGAGGTGGCGCGCATCATGACGACGCACGCCGACGACCTCGCCGCCAGGATCGGAGCGCCCGTCGAGCTGGCGGGCGTGGCCGTGCGGCGCCCCGACCGGGTCCGCGAGGGCATCGACCCCTCCCTCGTCACCACCGACGCCACCGCCCTCGTCAAACGCGGCGACATCGACGTCGTGGTCGAGGTCATCGGCGGCATCGAGCCCGCCCGCACCCTGATCACCACCGCCTTCGAGCACGGCGCCTCCGTCGTCTCCGCCAACAAGGCCCTCCTCGCCCAGGACGGCGCCGCGCTGCACGCGGCCGCGAACGAGCAGGGCAAGGACCTCTACTACGAGGCCGCCGTCGCCGGTGCCATCCCGCTGATCCGCCCGCTGCGCGAGTCCCTCGCCGGCGACAAGGTCAACCGGGTGCTCGGCATCGTGAACGGCACCACCAACTTCATCCTCGACAAGATGGACAGCACGGGCGCCGGCTACCAGGAGGCGCTCGACGAGGCCACCGCGCTCGGTTACGCCGAGGCCGACCCGACCGCCGACGTCGAGGGCTTCGACGCCGCCGCCAAGGCCGCCATCCTCGCCGGGATCGCCTTCCACACCCGGGTCCGCCTCGACGACGTCTACCGCGAGGGCATGACCGAGGTGACGGCCGCCGACTTCGCCTCCGCCAAGGAGATGGGCTGCACCATCAAGCTGCTCGCCATCTGCGAGCGGGCCGCCGACGGCGGGTCCGTCACCGCGCGCGTGCACCCGGCGATGATCCCGCTGAGCCACCCGCTCGCCTCGGTGCGCGGCGCCTACAACGCGGTCTTCGTCGAGTCGGACGCCTCCGGCCAGCTGATGTTCTACGGCCCCGGCGCCGGCGGCGCGCCCACCGCCTCCGCGGTCCTCGGCGACCTCGTCGCCGTCTGCCGCAACCGGCTCAGCGGCACCACCGGACCCGGCGAGTCCGCGTACGCGGCGCTGCCGGTCTCGTCCATGGGCGAGGTCGTCACGCGGTACCACATCAGCCTGGACGTGGCCGACAAACCGGGTGTTCTCGCCCAGGTCGCGACCGTCTTCGCCGAGCACGGAGTCTCGATCGATACGGTTCGCCAGCAGGGGAAGGACGGCGAGGCCTCCCTCGTCGTCGTCACCCACCGCGCGTCCGACGCCTCCCTCACCGGGACCGTCGAGGCGCTGCGCAAGCTCGACACCGTGCGCGGTGTCGCCAGCATCATGCGGGTTGAAGGAGAGTAACCAGCAATGACCCACCAGTGGCGCGGAATCATCGAGGAGTACCGGGACCGGCTGCCGGTATCCGACACCACGCCGGTCGTGACGCTCCGCGAGGGCGGTACGCCCCTCGTGCCCGCGCAGGTGCTCTCCGAGCGCACGGGCTGCGAGGTCCACCTCAAGGTGGAGGGCGCCAACCCGACCGGGTCCTTCAAGGACCGCGGTATGACCATGGCCATCTCCAAGGCGAAGGAGGAGGGGGCCAAGGCCGTCATCTGCGCCTCCACCGGCAACACCTCCGCCTCCGCCGCGGCCTACGGCGTCCGGGCCGGCATGGTGTCGGCCGTGCTCGTCCCGCAGGGCAAGATCGCGCTGGGCAAGATGGGCCAGGCCCTGGTGCACGGCGCGAAGATCCTCCAGGTCGACGGCAACTTCGACGACTGCCTCACGCTGGCCCGCGCGCTGAGCGACAACTACCCGGTCGCGTTGGTCAATTCGGTCAATCCGGTGCGTATCGAGGGCCAGAAGACGGCCGCCTTCGAGATCGTCGACATGCTCGGCGACGCCCCCGACATCCATGTCCTCCCGGTGGGCAACGCGGGCAACATCACCGCCTACTGGAAGGGCTACACCGAGTACGCCGCCGACGGCGTCTCCGCCCGTACGCCCCGTATGTGGGGTTTCCAGGCCTCCGGCTCGGCGCCCATCGTGCGCGGCGAGGTCGTCAAGGACCCGTCGACCATCGCCACCGCGATCCGGATCGGCAACCCCGCCTCCTGGCAGCACGCGATCGACGCCCGCGACCAGTCCGGCGGCCTCATCGACGAGGTGACGGACCGTGAGATCCTGCGCGCCTACCGGCTGTTGGCCGCGCAGGAGGGCGTCTTCGTGGAGCCCGCCTCCGCCGCGTCGGTGGCCGGTCTGCTGAAGGCGGCCGAGCAGGGCAAGGTCGACCCGGGCCAGCGGATCGTCTGCACGGTCACCGGAAACGGCCTGAAGGACCCGGACTGGGCCGTCGCCGGCGCTCCGCAGCCGGTCACCGTCCCGGTCGACGCGGCGACGGCCGCCGAACGCCTCGGTCTGGCGTAACCAGCGCCACGTCAGGCGTAGGACGGCGCTTGCCCGGGGAAGTTGTCCGAGGCGGGTGCACAGGGGGCTCGCGACACGCATCGTGCGCCTCCTGTGCGCCCTATGTCGCCACAGAACCTTCCTTCGATAGGCTGTACCGAACCCGCCCGCCGCATATGCCGCGGTGCCGCGCCGTCCTCGTGATCAGCGCCCGGGTTCTCGTACGTCATCGAATGTCTTCGACAATCACGCAGCTCAAGGAGAGTCATCGAGCGATGGCCGGTCCAGCGTTCCGCGCCGCCGCCGTCCGGGTGCGCGTCCCCGCCACCAGCGCCAATCTCGGTCCGGGCTTCGACGCCCTGGGCCTCGCGCTGGGTCTGTACGACGACGTGGTCGTCCGGGTGGCCGACCACGGGCTGCACATCGACATCGCGGGTGAGGGCAGCGAGACGCTTCCCCGCGACGAGAAGCACCTGCTCGTCCGCTCCCTGCGCGCCGCCTTCGACCTGCTCGGCGGACAGCCGCGCGGCCTGGAGATCGTCTGCGCGAACCGCATCCCGCACGGCCGCGGCCTGGGCTCCTCCTCCGCCGCCATCTGCGCCGGCATCGTCGCGGCGCGCGCCGTGACCATAGGCGGCGAGGCCAGGCTCGACGACGCGGCGCTGCTGGAGCTCGCCACCGAGATCGAGGGCCACCCCGACAATGTCGCGGCCTGTCTGCTGGGCGGCTTCACCCTGTCCTGGATGGAGAACGGCGCCGCCCGCGCGATCAGGATGGACCCCGCCGATTCCATCGTTCCGGTGGTTTTCGTGCCCGGGAAACCGGTCCTGACCGAGACCGCGCGCGGACTGCTCCCGCGCACCGTCCCGCACGTCGACGCCGCGACCAACGCCGGCCGCGCCGCGCTGCTCGTCGAGGCCCTGACCAGGCGCCCCGAGCTGCTGCTGCCCGCCACCGAGGACCGCCTCCACCAGGAGTACCGCGCCCCCGCCATGCCGGAGAGCGCCGCGCTGGTGGAACGGCTGCGCGCGGACGGAATTCCCGCGGTGATCTCGGGAGCCGGGCCCACGGTGATGGCCCTGGCCGACGCGGAATCGGCGGACAAGGTGGAAGCGCTGGCCGGTGCGGACTGGGCGGCGAACCGGCTGGCCCTCGATGTCCACGGCGCGAGCGTATTGCCGCTCGCGACCGGCGGCGTGAATTAAAGAGCGGCCGATTGCCGGATTTGGAGAGGGGGAATGTTTGTTGGATCCGGTAGTGTTAACCTCAAGTCTGCACCCGACCCCACCATGGCGAGGTGCCTCGTGTCCCCGTCCGGGACAGACATTCTTCCGGGAGCCCCCCAAGCCGCACTGTGTCTCGTACCCCGTATGCGGGCAGTACGTCGTACGTCGACACTGAGCGGCCCGCCGGGCACGCTCCGGAACCGGTGCGACCACGCCACGTGACACTGGGTGCCACGGCTCGAGGAAGCGCCATCACCAGATATCTCTTCCGCCGCTTAGGCGGACCACCGCCCCGGCACGGTTCACACAGCAAGGACCGAAGCCGGACAGCACAACCGGTCGCCGAGCCAGACAGGCCGACGTCCGCTCCAGGGAAGGACCCTTCGTGAGCGACACCACCGATCTGATGGGCGCACGTGTCGAGGAGACCGCTGCCGCGCCCGCCACGGACGCCTCCGCGCCTGCCACCGGTGCCGGCTCCCGGCGGCGCCGCGGTACCGGCCTCGAGGGCATGGTGCTGGCCGAGCTGCAGCAGGTCGCATCCGGCCTCGGCATCAGGGGCACCGCGCGGATGCGCAAGAGCCAGCTGATCGAGGTCATCAAGGAGGCGCAGGCCGCCGGGGGAGCCCCCGCCAAGGCCGAGACCGCCACCGAGGCCAAGCCCAAGCGCCGCGCCACCTCCAAGGCCCGTACGGGCGACGAGGCTGCCGCGAAGAAGGCGGAGAAGTCCGAGGCCCCGGCCGAGAAGGCCGTGGCCCAGCAGCAGATCGAGATCCCCGGCCAGCCGGCCGCCGAGCGTGGCGGGGACGACGCTCCCGCCGAGCGCCGCCGCCGCCGTGCCACCGCCGAGGCGGGCGCCCCTTCCGCGGCCCCCGAGACGATCGTCGCCGAGGCGAAGAGCGAGCCGAAGGCCGAGACGCCGGCGCAGCAGCCGCAGCAGAACGACGCCAAGGGCGACGCCGGTGACGGCGCCGAGGGCCGCCGCCGTGACCGCCGCGAGCGCGGCCGGGACCGCGGCGAGCGCGACCGCGGCGAGCGTGGCGACCGCGCTGACCGCGGTGACCGCCGCAAGGGCGACGACCAGCAGGGTCAGCGCCAGCAGCAGAGCCAGCAGCAGGGCCGCCAGGACCGCGACCGCCAGCAGCAGGACGACGACGACTTCGACGGCGGCCGTCGCGGCCGTCGGGGCCGTTACCGCGACCGCCGCGGCCGCCGTGGCCGCGACGAGATCGCCCCGGAGCCGCAGATCGCCGAGGACGACGTCCTGATCCCGGTCGCGGGCATCCTGGACATCCTCGACAACTACGCGTTCATCCGCACCTCGGGCTACCTGCCCGGTCCGAACGACGTGTACGTCTCCCTCGCCCAGGTCCGCAAGAACGGCCTGCGCAAGGGCGACCACATCACCGGTGCGGTCCGCCAGCCGAAGGAGGGCGAGCGGCGCGAGAAGTTCAACGCGCTGGTCCGCCTGGACTCCGTCAACGGCATGGCGCCCGAACACGGCCGCGGGCGGCCGGAGTTCAACAAGCTCACGCCGCTGTACCCGCAGGACCGGCTCCGTCTGGAGACCGACCCGGGCGTGCTCACCACCCGCATCATCGACCTGGTGTCGCCGATCGGTAAGGGTCAGCGCGGTCTGATCGTGGCCCCGCCGAAGACCGGCAAGACCATGATCATGCAGGCGATCGCCAACGCGATCACGCACAACAACCCCGAGTGCCACCTGATGGTCGTCCTGGTCGACGAGCGTCCGGAAGAGGTCACCGACATGCAGCGGTCGGTCAAGGGCGAGGTCATCTCCTCGACCTTCGACCGTCCGGCCGAGGACCACACCACGGTCGCCGAGCTCGCCATCGAGCGCGCCAAGCGCCTGGTGGAACTGGGCCACGACGTCGTCGTGCTGCTCGACTCCATCACGCGTCTGGGCCGTGCGTACAACCTCGCCGCGCCCGCCTCCGGCCGCATCCTGTCCGGTGGTGTCGACTCGACCGCCCTGTACCCGCCGAAGCGCTTCTTCGGTGCGGCCCGCAACATCGAGGACGGCGGCTCGCTGACCATCCTCGCCACCGCCCTGGTGGACACCGGGTCCCGCATGGACGAGGTGATCTTCGAGGAGTTCAAGGGCACCGGCAACATGGAGCTCAAGCTCGACCGGAAGCTCGCCGACAAGCGCATCTTCCCGGCGGTGGACGTCGACGCGTCCGGTACCCGCAAGGAGGAGATCCTGCTCGGTGCCGAGGAACTGGGCATCGTGTGGAAGCTGCGCCGGGTGCTGCACGCGCTGGACTCGCAGCAGGCGATCGAGCTGCTTCTCGACAAGATGAAGCAGACCAAGTCGAACGCCGAGTTCCTGATGCAGATCCAGAAGACGACGCCCACCCCCGGCAACGGCGACTAGCCGGCCGCGGCCGACGGCTCGCTTCGAGGCCGGTCCCCGTCACTGCTGTGACGGGGACCGGCCTTTTGGCGCTGAGGAGAAGGGGTGCGTCAGGCCGCCCCGTCCACTCGTGCATCCCTGGGGGGATTCTCCTTGTCCACGTCCACCTCCGGCGGCGGTCGCCACAGACGCCGGATACGCATCGGGCTGCCCGTCGGTGCGGCCGGGCTCGCCGCCGCGGTCGCCGCCGCGCTGCTGACCACCTCCGCGGACGCCGCCACGGCGCTGCCGCGGCCCACCGTGCAGCCCGCCGTCAGCTCGCCGTCGACGGCGGAGCTCCAGCAGCGCCTCGAGACCGCCATCGCCGGCGACGACACGGCCGGCGAGACCGCGCTCAGCAGGTCGGCGCTCAGCGCGAGCACCGCCGGGACCGAGCCCTCGCCCACCATCGACGCCAAGATCATCGGCGGTACCACCACGACGATCGCCTCGGCCCCGTGGATGGCGCAGCTCTGGTACGGCGACGACAAGGGCACCGCCGACACCTCCGACGACGTCGGCTTCTTCTGCGGCGGCGCGGTCGTCGCCCCGACGAAGATCCTCACCGCCGCGCACTGCGTGGCCGGGTACAACTGGTACGCGCACGGCTCGGTGATCACCGGCACCGCGCAGCTGCCCTCCGTCGACGCCGACGGCTACATCACCGACCTGCACGGCGGCAGCATCAGCGGCGTCTGGCGGCAGTGGAGCCACCCGACGTACTCCCCGGTGACCATCGACAACGACATCGCGGTCCTCACCCTGCCGAACGCGGTCAAGGCGACGCCGATCCGGATGACGACGGCCGCGGACACCGCCTCGTACGCCGCCGGGACCAGCGCCAAGGTCTACGGCTGGGGCCGTACCAGCTCCACCCACGACAACATCTCCGAGACGCTGAAGGCGGCCACGCTGCCCGTCCAGTCGGACACCACCTGCGCCGCCGCGTACGGATCCGACTTCGTCAAGGGCCACATGGTCTGCGCGGGCCAGCCCGCCACCGGCAGCGACGCCGGGACCACCACCGCCTGCAACGGCGACTCCGGCGGGCCGCTGGTCGTGAACAACCGGATCGTCGGCATCGTCTCCTGGGGCGTGGAGGACTGCGTCGCCAAGGGCGCCTACAGCGTCTTCGCCCGGGCCGGCGCCTACGTCGGCGCCGTCTACCCGCGCATCGACGACACCAACATCAGCGGCGACCACAAGGCCGACCTGTGGGTGCGCAACGCCGCCACGCGGACCGGCTACTCCAAGAACTCCAACGGCAGCTCGTTCGCGGCCCGTGAGACCTGGGGCAACTGGGACGGCGTGAACGTCGTCCTGCAGAGCGACCTCGACCGCGACGGCTACCAGGACCTCGTCTACCGCCGCAGCAGCGACGGCGACGTCTTCTGGGCCCACTACGTGCGCACCAGCGACTCCTGGTCCACCCAGCGCCTGGCCGACAACTGGAAGACCCGCACCCGCATCCTGACCCCCGGCGACGTCACCGGCGACTACCTGCCCGACCTGCTCTCGGTCGACTCCGCCGGCGTGCTGTGGATCTACCCCGGCAAGGGCAACGGCACCTTCGCCACCCGGGTCAAGGCCGGCTCCGGCTGGAACCAGTACAACTCGGTGCGCGGCCACGGCGACCTCACCGGCGACGGCAGGGCCGACCTGATCGCCCGCAGCTCGTCCGGCAGCTACGTGTACCTGTACAAGGGCACCGGCAAGGCGGGCACCGGCGCCTTCGCGAGCAGGATCAAGGTCCGCACCTGGAGCGGGTACAACGCCTTCGACGCGGTCGGCGACATCAGCGGCGACGGCAAGGCCGACTTCCTGGCCCGTACGCCCGGCGGAACGCTCTACCTCTACAAGGGCACCGGCAAGGCCACCAGCGAGATCTTCGCCACACGGATCTCCGTCGGCACCGACTTCAAGCAGTACGACATCTTCGGCTGAGACAGCAGGTGAGCGGAGGAACCCCTCCGCTCCCGCCGGCTACGCACCGTGCCCACCCGAGCCCCGGGTGGGCACAGTGCGTCATGCGACGCTGTGCCGAGTTTCCCCGCCGGACCGGCGGGGCGACGATGAGCGGTACCGGGTCGTCGAGGGACGGCCGAGTCTGACCGCCACCGCAGGGGGTAGCCGACCGGAGAGAGCCGAGGAGCACATGTCTGCCGACAGCACGCCGGGGCCCGGTACCGCGGGCGAGACCGGCACCAGCGGTCCGCGCCGCCGCGCCGGATCCGGCCGCCGCAAGCCCCGGGGCAAGCGCCGCAAGGGGCTGCTGATCACGGCCTGGACCGCGGCGGGCATCGTCGTGCTCGGCGGCACCGGTGTCGGGTACGTCTACTTCAAGCTCAACGGCAATCTCAGAAGCATCGACATCGACCAGGTCCTCGGCACCGACCGCCCCGGCAAGGCGGACAACGGCTCGGAGAACATCCTGGTCCTCGGCTCGGACACCCGCTCCGGCGACAACCGGGCGCTCGGCGGCGGCGCCGACGACGGCACCGCCCGCTCCGACACCGCGATGATCGTGCACGTCCACGAGGGGCATCGGAAGGCCAGCGTGGTGTCGATCCCGCGCGACACCCTCATCGACCGCCCCGCCTGCACCGACTCCGACGGCGACACCCATCCGGCCGCCTCCGAGGTGATGTTCAACTCCGCGTACTCCACCGGCGGCGCCGCCTGCGCGGTGAAGACGGTCGAGACGCTGACCGGCCTCCGCATGGACCACTATTTGGAGGTTGACTTCGGCGGCTTCCGGAAGCTGATCGACGAACTGGGCGGCGTCGAGGTCACCACCACCGAGGCCATCCAGGACCCCGACAGCCACCTCGACCTGAAGGCCGGCACCCACCGCCTCGACGGCGAGCAGGCCCTCGGCCTGGTCCGCACCCGGCACGGCGTCGGCGACGGCTCCGACCTCGGCCGGATCCAGCTCCAGCAGGCGTTCCTCAAGGCACTGCTCGACCAGATCGACCGGATCGACCTGTTCGGCAGCCCCAAGAAGCTGTACGCCCTCGCCGACACCGCGACCAGGGCCGTGACCACCGACTCCGGCCTCGGCTCGGTGAACTCCCTGATGTCCTTCGCGAGCGGCCTCGAGGGCATCGGCGCCTCCGGCATGACGATGGTCACCATGCCGGTCGTCTACGACCCCGCCGACCCCAACCGCGTCCTGCTGGAGGAGACCAAGGCCCGGCAGGTCTGGACGGCCCTGAGGAACGACCGGCCGATCCCCGGGTCGGCGACGGAGGGAACGGCCACCGGTGAGGCCAAGGGCGTCGTGAGCGCCGGACAGCCGCGCTGACGACCCCGCGGGCGGCCCTGTTCGGGCGGCGCGGAATATCCGGGGGCCTCCCCCGGTTTTGGGGGATGGCCCCAGTCCTGGCAGACTGGTACGTCGGCTCCGGTTCACGCTTCCGCATCCCGCGGCGGCGACCCGGCGCCCTCCCGAAACTAGGAGACACCTTGAAGCGCGAGATCCACCCCGAGTACGTCGAGACGCAGGTCAGCTGCACCTGCGGCGCCTCGTTCACCACCCGTAGCACCATCGCGTCCGGCAACATCCGGGCCGAGGTCTGCTCCGAGTGCCACCCGTTCTACACGGGCAAGCAGAAGATCCTCGACACCGGTGGCCGTGTGGCCCGCTTCGAGGCCCGCTTCGGCAAGGCTGCCGGCTCCAAGAAGTAGCGAGCCCCTTTTCGCCGGTCCACGGTCACGCCCCCTCCGCGGGCGTGCCGGGACCGGCGTTTTTGGTCGCCGCCCACTTCACCTTTCCACGCCCCACAGGAGCCACAGATGTTCGAGGCCGTCGAGGAGCTCGTCGTCGAGCACGCCGACCTGGAGAAGAAGCTCGCGGACCCGTCGGTCCACGCCGACCAGGCCAACGCGCGCAAGCTCAACAAGCGCTATGCCGAGCTCACGCCGATCGTCGCCACGTACCGCTCCTGGAAGCAGACCGGCGACGACACCGAGACCGCCCGCGAGTTCGCCGCCGACGACCCCGACTTCGCGGCCGAGGTCAAGGAGCTGGAGAAGCAGCGCGAGGAGCTGACCGAGAAGCTGCGCCTGCTGCTCGTCCCGCGCGACCCCAGCGACGACAAGGACGTGATCCTGGAGATCAAGGCGGGCGCCGGCGGCGACGAGTCCGCCCTGTTCGCCGGCGATCTGCTGCGCATGTACCTGCGCTACGCCGAGCGGGTCGGCTGGAAGACCGAGATCATCGACGCCACCGAGTCCGAGCTGGGCGGCTACAAGGACGTCCAGGTCGCCGTGAAGACCAAGGGCGGCCAGGGCGCCACCGAGCCCGGCCAGGGCGTCTGGGCCCGGCTGAAGTACGAGGGCGGTGTGCACCGCGTGCAGCGGGTGCCGGCGACCGAGTCGCAGGGCCGTATCCACACCTCCGCGGCGGGCGTGCTCGTCACCCCCGAGGCGGAGGAGGTCGACGTCGAGATCAACCCCAACGACCTGCGGATCGACGTCTACCGCTCGTCCGGCCCCGGCGGCCAGTCCGTCAACACCACCGACTCCGCGGTGCGCATCACCCACCTTCCCACCGGAGTCGTCGCCTCCTGCCAGAACGAGAAGAGCCAGCTGCAGAACAAGGAGCAGGCACTGCGTATCCTGCGCTCCAGGCTGCTCGCAGCGGCGCAGGAGGAGGCGGAGAGGGAGGCCGCCGACGCCCGCCGCAGCCAGGTCCGCACCGTCGACCGCTCCGAGAAGATCCGTACGTACAACTTCCCGGAGAACCGCATCTCGGACCACCGCGTCGGCTTCAAGGCCTACAACCTGGACCAGGTCCTCGACGGCGACCTCGACGCGGTGATCCAGGCCTGTGTCGACGCGGACTCGGCCGCCAAGCTCGCAGCCGCGTAAGGCACGTACCCAGTACCCACACGGAGGACGAGCGTGAACCTGCTGCTCGCAGAGGTGGCCCAGGCCACCCAGCGGCTGGCCGACGCCGGCGTGCCCTCGCCGCGCACCGACGCGGAGGAGCTCGCCGCGTTCGTGCACGGTGTGAAGCGGGGCGAGTTGCACTCCGTGAAGGACAGCGACTTCGACGCCCGCTACTGGGAGGTCGTCGCGCGCCGGGAGCAGCGCGAGCCGCTCCAGCACATCACCGGCCGCGCGTTCTTCCGGTACCTGGAGCTCCAGGTCGGACCCGGCGTGTTCGTGCCCCGGCCGGAGACCGAGTCGGTCGTCGGCTGGGCCATAGACGCCGTGCGCGCCATGGACGTCGTGGAGCCGTGCATCGTCGACCTGTGCACCGGCTCCGGTGCCATCGCGCTGGCGCTCGCCCAGGAGGTGCCGCGCTCCCGGGTGCACGCCGTGGAGCTGTCCGAGGACGCCCTGGTGTGGACCCGCAAGAACGTGGAGGGCTCACGCGTCGACCTGCGCCAGGGCGACGCGCTGACCGCCTTCCCCGACCTCGACGGCCAGGTCGACCTGGTCATCTCCAACCCGCCGTACATCCCGCTCACCGAGTGGGAGTACGTCGCCCCCGAGGCCCGGGACTACGACCCCGAGCTGGCGCTGTTCTCCGGCGAGGACGGCCTGGACCTGATCCGCGGCCTGGAACGCACCGCGCACCGGCTGCTGCGCCCCGGCGGCGTCGTCGTGATCGAGCACGCCGACACCCAGGGCGGCCAGGTGCCGTGGATCTTCACCGAGGAACGCGGATGGGCCGACGCGGCCGATCACCCCGACCTCAACAACCGCCCGCGGTTCGCCACCGCCCGCAAGGCGCTGCCGTGAGCACCACCCCGACTCTTTCTCTGAAGCACGTGTACGAGGAGGCCCGCTAGATATGGCACGGCGATACGACACCAACGACGCGACCGACCGCGTGACCGGTCTGCGCGAAGCCGCGTCCGCCGTCCGCCGTGGCGAGCTGGTGGTCCTCCCGACCGACACCGTGTACGGCATCGGCGCCGACGCCTTCTCCAAGGAGGCCGTCGGAGACCTGCTGGAGGCCAAGGGCCGGGGCCGCAACATGCCCACGCCCGTCCTCATCGGCTCCCCGAACACCCTGCACGGCCTCGTCACGGACTTCTCCGAGCTGGCCTGGGAACTGGTCGACGCCTTCTGGCCGGGCGCGCTCACGCTGGTCGCCAAGCACCAGCCGTCCCTCCAGTGGGACCTCGGCGACACCCGCGGCACGGTCGCGGTGCGGATGCCGCTGCACCCGGTCGCCATCGAGCTGCTGACCGAGGTCGGCCCCATGGCCGTCTCCTCGGCGAACCTCACCGGCCACCCGGCGCCGGAGGACTGCGACGCCGCGCAGGGCATGCTCGGCGACTCCGTCTCCGTCTACCTGGACGGTGGCCCGACCCCCGGCAACGTGCCGTCCTCGATCGTCGACGTCACCCGCGAGGTGCCGCTGCTGCTGCGCGCGGGCGCGCTGTCCGCGGAGGAGCTGCGGAAGGTCGTACCCGACCTCGAGGTGGCGAATTGACAGCCCCCGAGTCCTCCGAGCTCCCGGCCGCGCTCGACCAGGGGGGACCCCCATGCGCGGCATAGGCAGCGGGGAAGAGACGACGACCTTCGGCTTCCCGAGGGACAGTTTCCGCATCCTCCACGTCAGCACCGGCAATGTGTGCCGCTCGCCCATCACCGAGCGGCTGACGCGGCATTTCGTGTCGCAGCGGCTCGGCGTGCTGGGCGGCGGGCTGATCGTGGAGAGCGCGGGCACCTGGGGACACGAGGGCGCGCCCATGGAGGCCAACGCGGAGGCGGTGCTGGCCGACTTCGGCGCGGACGCCTCCGGGTTCGTCGGCCGGGAGCTGCTGGACGAGCACGTCATCATGGCCGACCTGGTCCTGACGGCGACCCGCGACCACCGCGCCCAGGTCATCTCCATGGGCCACTCGGCGGGCCTGCGCACCTTCACCCTCAAGGAGTTCACCCGCCTGGTGCGCGCCATAGACCCCGCGACCTTGCCTCCCCTGGAGGACGGGGTGGTGATGCGCGCCCGCGCCCTGGTCCGCGCGGCCGCCGCCCTGCGCGGCTGGCTGCTGGCGCCGACGGCGGAGGCGGACGAGGTGTACGACCCGTACGGCGCGCCGCTGCCGTTCTTCCGCTCCATCGGCGACGAGATACACCAGGCGCTCGATCCGGTGGTGACGGCGCTGACCGGCGTACCCGCGCGGATGCAATAGCCGGGCGGGGTGCGGGGGCCGGGCCTACATTGGACGTACGTCACCGTCGACGCCCGGAGCCCACCATGACGGTCACCCCTGTGTCCGAGACCGATGTCCTGCGCGCTCAGGACCCCGAGCTGGCCGAGGTGCTGCTCGGGGAGCTGGACCGGCAGTCGACGACGCTCCAGCTGATCGCCGCCGAGAACTTCACCTCGCCCGCCGTGCTGGCCGCACTCGGCTCGGCCCTTGCCAACAAGTACGCCGAGGGCTATCCGGGCGCCCGCTTCCACGGCGGCTGCGAGATCGTCGACGTCGCCGAGCGGATCGCGGTGGAGCGGGCGAAGGCGCTGTTCGGCGCCGAGCACGCCAACGTGCAGTCGCACTCCGGGTCGTCGGCCGTGCTCGCCGCCTACGCCGCGCTGCTGCGGCCCGGCGACACCGTCCTCGCCCTCGGACTGCCGTACGGCGGTCATCTCACCCATGGTTCTCCCGCCAACTTCTCCGGCCGCTGGTTCGACTTCGTCGGGTACGGCGTCGACGGCGAGACCGGGCTCGTCGACCACGAGCAGGTGCGGGCCCTGGCGCGCGCCCACCGCCCCAAGGCGATCGTGTGCGGCTCCATCGCCTATCCCCGGCACCACGACTACGCCCTCTTCCGGGAGATCGCCGACGAGGCCGGCGCGTACCTCATCGCGGACGCCGCGCACCCGATCGGGCTGGTCGCCGGGGGAGCGGCGCCGAATCCGGTGCCGTACGCCGATGTCGTGTGCGCCACCACGCACAAGGTGCTGCGCGGTCCGCGCGGCGGGATGATCCTGTGCGGCGCCGAGCTGGCCGAGCGCGTCGACCGGGCCGTGTTCCCGTTCACCCAGGGCGGCGCGCAGATGCACACCATCGCCGCGAAAGCCGTCGCGTTCGGCGAGGCGGCAACTCCGGCGTTCACCGCGTACGCCCATCAGGTGGTCGCCAATGCGAGGGGTCTGGCGACCGCGCTGGCCGACGAGGGCCTGGCCGTCACCACCGGCGGTACGGACACCCATCTGATCATCGCCGACCCGGCCCCGCTGGGCGTCGACGGCCGTACCGCCCGCGGCCGGCTGGCCGCGGCCGGGCTGATCGTGGACTGCTGCGCCCTGCCGCACGACGACGCCCGCGGCCTGCGCCTGGGCACGGCGGCGGTGACGACGCAGGGGATGGGCGCGGTGGAGATGGCGCGGATCGCGGTCCTGCTGGCGACGGCGGTGCGGGAGCCCGCGCGGGCCAAGGCGGTGCGTGAGGAAGTGCGGGAGCTGACGGGCCGATTTCCGCCGTATCCGCGCTGAGCGGGGGTAGACGCACTTCCGTGCACAGCCACCCGTGCAACCATCGTCGCTACCCGTAAGTCCTCACACATATGCGTCCCTCGCTAGGGTGTGGGGCTGAGATGGCCAGCGAGACCTGTGGGGAAGCCCGTGCGTGAATACCTGCTGACGCTCTGCGTCACGGCCGCGGTGACGTATCTGCTGACCGGGCCGGTGCGGAAGTTCGCGATCGTGGCGGGCGCGATGCCGGAGATCCGGGCCCGGGACGTGCACCGGGAACCGACGCCGCGGCTCGGCGGGATCGCGATGTTCTTCGGGCTGTGCGCCGGTCTGCTGGTCGCCGACCACCTGACCAACCTGAACCAGGTCTTCGAGAAGTCCAACGAGCCCCGCGCGCTGCTCTCCGGGGCCGCGCTGATCTGGCTGATCGGCGTCCTGGACGACAAGTTCGAGATCGACGCCCTGATCAAGCTGGGCGGCCAGATGATCGCCGCGGGTGTGATGGTCATGCAGGGTCTGACGATCCTGTGGCTGCCGGTTCCGGGTGTCGGCACGGTCGCGCTGACCCAGTGGCAGGGCACCCTGCTGACGGTGGCGCTGGTCGTGATCACCATCAACGCGGTCAACTTCGTCGACGGGCTGGACGGCCTGGCGGCCGGCATGGTGTGCATCGCGTCCGCCGCGTTCTTCATGTACACGTACCGCATCTGGTACTCGTACGGCATCGAGGCCGCCGCCCCGGCCACGCTGTTCGCGGCGATCCTGATGGGCATGTGCCTGGGCTTCCTGCCGCACAACATGCATCCCGCGCGGATCTTCATGGGGGACTCGGGCTCGATGCTGATCGGCCTGGTGCTGGCGGCCGGCGCGATCTCGGTGACCGGGCAGGTGGACCCGGACGTGATGAACCTGTTCTCCGGGTCCGAGCGCAACACCGTGCACCAGACGGTCCCGGTGTACATCCCGCTGCTGCTGCCGCTGACCATCATCGCGATCCCGGCCGCCGACCTGATCCTGGCGATCGTGCGCCGTGCCTGGCGCGGCCAGTCGCCGTTCGCCGCGGACCGCGGGCATCTGCACCACCGGCTGCTGGAGATCGGCCACTCGCACAGCCGCTCGGTGCTGATCATGTACTTCTGGTCGGCGCTGATCGCCTTCGGCGCGCTGACGTACTCCGTGAACTCCGCGTCCATGTGGATCGTGCTCGGTGTGGTGGTACTGAGCGCCATCGGTCTGGTGCTGCTGCTGCTGCCGCGCTTCACGCCGCGCGCGCCCGTCTGGGCCGAGCGCTTCGTGCCGCCGCGCTACCGGCGCCGCAAGCCGGCCGTGGACTCCGGGCCGGGCCTCGCGCAGGAGCCGGCGGAAGCGGCGTCGGCGGAGCAGGAGGCCCGTACTCCCGTGGCGGCCGGGGTCTCCGGTGTCAACGGGGCGACCGCCGTGGGCCCCCGTTCGCGGTTCTCAAGGTAAGAATCTGACTAAAGCATTGCCTTGTCGTGGGGGAGCGAAGCGGCTCAATACCAGACAAGTCGGCTGGGTTTCTGCACAGACGCGCGGCATCACTCTCATGTGTGACAGCCAGCACACCAAGCAGGTAAAGACCTCATCAAATAGTTTGTGATACCGTTCACGAGAACCCCGGATAGAGCCGAAGGACCGCAGTGCGACGGTCCACCGGCGTGAGTCTCTGTCTCAGCCCGGGGACTACGCTCGTCCATGACGACACCCCTGCCCCCTTTGAAAGCGGAGTTGCCGCCATGCCGTCCAACGACGTCCGGATCCTGGCCCAGGCTGCTGTGCCCACAGCCGCCGTCGGCGCTGTAGCCGCCGTCGTCAGCGGAGTGGTGGCCGGTGGCAAGGGGGCCGTGGGATCTCTCGTGGCCGCGCTGGTGACGATCCTCTTCATGGGCATCGGCCTGCTGGTCCTCCAGCGCACTGCCAAATCGCTTCCGCACCTGTTCCAAGCGATGGGCCTGATGCTGTACGCGGCTCAGATCCTGCTGCTCTTCATCTTCCTCGCCGCCTTCAAGAACACGACGCTGTTCAACCCGCGGGCGTTCGCCATCACGCTTGTCGCGACCACCCTGGCGTGGATCGGCTCGCAGACGGTCGCGCACATGAAGAGCAAGATCCTTTACGTCGAACCCGACTCCTCGGCGGACAGCAAGTCCGAGAAGACGGGCCGTTCGTCGTGAGGGGTAGGGCCGGGATAAGGACGCGTTCGACAAGCTGCTATCGTCCGGTGCCAACTGCGGCACTGCGGGCGCGGGCATCCGAGCTGACGCCTGTTCCATCGCGAGGCTCGACGCCGAACCGCCGCCCCCACACCAGAAACACCAGTCCAGTGCCGAACCGCGGCTGCGCGCCGCGCCGACACAACGAGGTTGCCGTACCCATGCGCCACGCTGAAGGAGCCCGCGGTGAGTGCTGACCCGACGCAGGTGCTCGCCTTCGAGACCGATTGCCACATCTTCGACGGCTGTGGCTTCCCGGCTCCCGGCCTGCACTCGTTCCTGTTCGAGCCCCTCTGGGGCGACGCGGACAGCAACGTGTACTTCAACAAGACGATGCTGCTGGCGCTGCTCGGCTCCGTCATCGTCATCGGCTTCTTCTGGGCTGCTTTCCGCAAGCCGAAGGTCGTCCCGGGCAAGCTGCAGATGGTCGCCGAGGCCGGTTACGACTTCATCCGGCGCGGAGTCGTCTACGAGACCATCGGCAAGAAGGAAGGCGAGAAGTACGTACCGCTGGTCGTCTCGCTCTTCTTCTTCATCTGGATGATGAACCTGTGGTCGATCATCCCGGTCGCCCAGTTCCCGGTCACCTCGATCATCGCCTACCCGGCGGTGCTCGCCCTGATCGTCTACATCCTGTGGGTCTCGCTGACCTTCAAGCGGCACGGTTTCGTCGGCGCGTTCAAGAACTTCACGGGCTACAACAAGGAGCTCGGCCCGGTTCTGCCGCTGGCCATGGTCATCGAGTTCTTCTCGAACCTGGTGGTCCGGCCGTTCACGCACGCGGTGCGACTCTTCGCCAACATGTTCGCGGGCCACACCCTGCTGCTGCTCTTCACGATCGCCAGCTGGTACCTGCTGAACGGCATCGGCATCGCCTACGCCGGCGTCTCGTTCATCATGGTCATCGTCATGACGGCCTTCGAGCTCTTCGTCCAGGCCCTTCAGGCGTACGTCTTCGTGCTCCTGACCTGCACCTTCATTCAGGGCGCGCTCGCCGAGCACCACTGAGCACCCGCCACTTTCGAACCCCCGCAGACGTCCGGTGGCCAACCCCCACCGGTCCTTGAAAGAGAAGGAAGAACTGGCATGTCTACTCTTGCCGCTGTCACCGGTGACCTCAAGGCCCTCGGCTCCATCGGCTACGGCCTTGCCGCCATCGGCCCCGGCGTGGGCGTCGGCATCATCTTCGGTAACGGTACGCAGGCTCTCGCCCGTCAGCCCGAGGCGGCCGGCCTGATCCGCGCCAACCAGATCCTGGGCTTCGCCTTCTGTGAGGCGCTCGCCCTGATCGGTCTGGTCATGCCGTTCGTCTACGGCTCCTGATCACCTCAGGCTGACGACCAGCAATCCAGACGAAAGGCAACGACATGAGCCAGCTGCTCATTCTGGCGGCGACCGAGGGGGAGGCGGAGAACCCCCTCATCCCGCCGATCCCTGAGCTCGTCATCGGCCTGCTCGCCTTCGTCATCGTCTTCGGCTTCCTCGCCAAGAAGCTCCTCCCGAACATCAACAAGGTTCTGGAGCAGCGCCGCGAGGCCATCGAGGGCGGTATCGAGAAGGCCGAGGCCGCCCAGACCGAGGCCCAGAGCGTGCTCGAGCAGTACAAGGCTCAGCTCGCCGAGGCCCGTCACGAGGCCGCGCGTCTGCGCCAGGAGGCGCAGGAGCAGGGAGCCACGCTCATCGCCGAGATGCGCGCGGAAGGCCAGCGGCAGCGCGAGGAGATCGTCGCCGCCGGTCACGCGCAGATCGAGGCGGACCGCAAGGCCGCCGCGTCCGCGCTGCGCCAGGACGTCGGCAAGCTGGCCACCGACCTGGCCGGCAAGCTCGTCGGAGAGTCCCTCGAGGACCACGCCCGGCAGAGCCGCGTGATCGACCGTTTCCTCGATGAGCTTGAGGAGAAGGCCGAGGCGGCTCGATGAACGGAGCGAGCCGCGAGGCCCTGGCAGCCGCACGTGAGCGTCTTGACGCGCTGACGGACTCCACGTCCGTGAACGCGGCGCAGCTCGCCGACGAGCTGGCCGCGGTGACCGCGCTGCTCGACCGCGAGGTGTCGCTGCGTCGGGTCTTCACCGACCCGGCGCAGGCCGGTGAGGCCAAGGCCGAGCTGGTCCAACGGCTGCTCGGCGGCCAGGTCGGCGGCGTGACCGCTGACCTCCTGGCCGGCATGGTGCGCTCCCGCTGGTCGCAGTCGCGCGACCTGGTGGACGCGCTGGAGGAGCTGGCGAACACTGCCGACCTCACCGCCGCCCAGCGGGCGAACAGGCTCGACGACGTCGAGGACGAGCTGTTCCGGTTCGGCCGGATCGTCTCCGGCAGCACCGAGCTGCGCGCCGCGCTGACCGACCGCAAGGCCACCACCGCGGCCAAGAGCGAGCTGCTGCGCAGCCTGCTCGGCGGCCGTGCCGACGCCACCACCGAGCGTCTGGTGACCCGCCTCGTGACCGCGCCGCGGGGACGTAGCCTGGAAGCGGGACTGGAGTCCCTGTCCAAGCTCGCCGCCGAGCGCCGGGACCGCATGGTCGCCGTCGTCACCTCGGCGGTGCCGCTGAGCGACCCGCAGAAGCAGCGCCTGGGCGCCGCCCTCGCGAAGCTCTACGGCCGTCGGATGCACCTGAACCTCGACGTGGACCCGACGGTCATCGGCGGGATCCGGGTGCAGGTGGGCGACGAGGTCATCAACGGCTCCGTCGCGGACCGCATCGGGGACGCCGAGCGCCGGCTGGCCGGCTGACGGCGACGCGGTACCCGCGGCAACTGAACACGCAGTACGTACTTACGGCCCGGTTGGGCCGTGCAGAGGATTCCTGGGGGTCGCCCCCAGACCCCCTAAGTGAAACTTCGGGCCCAACAAGGAGAGCAGGGAACCCAGATGGCGGAGCTCACGATCCGGCCGGAGGAGATCCGGGACGCGCTGGAGAACTTTGTCCAGTCGTACAAGCCGGACGCGGCCTCGCGCGAGGAGGTCGGTACGGTCACCCTTGCCGGCGACGGCATCGCGAAGGTCGAGGGTCTGCCCTCGGCCATGGCCAACGAACTGCTGAAGTTCGAGGACGGCACCCTCGGCCTCGCGCTCAACCTGGAAGAGCGCGAGATCGGCGCCATCGTCCTCGGTGAGTTCAGCGGCATCGAGGAGGGTCAGCCGGTCACGCGCACCGGCGAGGTCCTCTCCGTCGCGGTGGGCGAGGGTTACCTCGGCCGCGTCG
This sequence comes from Streptomyces sp. NPDC001532, assembly GCF_040298625.1. Classification (NCBI taxonomy): domain Bacteria; kingdom Bacillati; phylum Actinomycetota; class Actinomycetes; order Kitasatosporales; family Streptomycetaceae; genus Streptomyces; species Streptomyces sp. NPDC001532. The sequence continues at coordinate 70,386 of NZ_JBEPAL010000004.1, read as the reverse complement.
TCGACCCGCTCGGCAACCCGATCGACGGCCTCGGCGAGATCGAGACGTCCGGCCGCCGCGCCCTCGAGCTGCAGGCCCCCACGGTCATGCAGCGCAAGTCGGTGCACGAGCCGATGGAGACGGGCTACAAGGCCGTCGACGCGATGACCCCGATCGGCCGTGGTCAGCGTCAGCTGATCATCGGTGACCGCCAGACCGGCAAGACCGCCCTGGCCGTCGACACGATCATCAACCAGCGCGACAACTGGCGCTCGGGCGACCCGAAGAAGCAGGTCCGCTGCATCTACGTCGCCATCGGCCAGAAGGGCTCGACCATCGCGTCGGTCCGCCGCGCGCTGGAGGAGAACGGCGCGCTGGAGTACACGACCATCGTCGCCGCCCCGGCGTCCGACCCGGCCGGCTTCAAGTACCTCGCCCCCTACACCGGCTCGGCCATCGGCCAGCAGTGGATGTACGAGGGCAAGCACGTCCTGATCATCTTCGACGACCTGTCGAAGCAGGCCGACGCCTACCGCGCCGTGTCGCTGCTGCTGCGCCGCCCGCCGGGCCGTGAGGCCTACCCGGGTGACGTCTTCTACCTGCACTCCCGCCTCCTGGAGCGCTGCGCCAAGCTCTCCGACGAGATGGGTGCCGGCTCGATGACCGGTCTGCCGATCGTCGAGACCAAGGCCAACGACGTCTCGGCGTTCATCCCGACCAACGTCATCTCCATCACCGACGGCCAGTGCTTCCTGGAGTCGGACCTGTTCAACGCCGGTCAGCGCCCCGCGCTGAACGTCGGTATCTCCGTCTCCCGAGTCGGTGGTTCCGCGCAGCACAAGGCGATGAAGCAGGTCTCCGGCCGTCTGCGCGTGGACCTCGCCCAGTTCCGTGAGCTGGAGGCGTTCGCCGCCTTCGGTTCCGACCTGGACGCCGCGTCCAAGGCGCAGCTGGAGCGCGGTCAGCGCATGGTCGAGCTGCTGAAGCAGGCTCAGTACCAGCCGATGTCGACCGAGGACCAGGTCGTCTCCGTCTGGGCCGGCACCACCGGCAAGATGGACGACGTCCCCGTCGCCGACGTCCGCCGCTTCGAGAAGGAGCTGCTGGAGTACCTGCACCGCCAGGAGCAGGGCCTCATGACCTCCATCCGGGAGGGCGGCAAGATGTCGGACGACACCCTCCAGGCCGTCGCCGACGCCATCGCCGCGTTCAAGAAGCAGTTCGAGACCTCGGACGGCAAGCTGCTCGGCGAGGACGCTCCGGCCGCTGCCGCCAAGTGACGTAAGGAAGGGACCTGACTCATGGGAGCTCAGCTCCGGGTCTACAAGCGTCGCATCCGATCCGTCACCGCGACCAAGAAGATCACCAAGGCGATGGAGATGATCGCCGCCTCGCGTGTCGTCAAGGCGCAGCGCAAGGTGGCGGCCTCCACGCCGTACGCGGACGAACTGACCCGCGCGGTCACCGCGGTCGGCACCGGCTCCAACACCAAGCACCCGCTGACCACGGCGGCCGAGACGGTCACCCGTTCCGCGGTGCTGCTGCTGACCAGCGACCGCGGTCTGGCCGGCGCGTTCAACTCCAACGCCATCAAGGCGGCGGAGCAGCTGACCGAACGGCTGGAGCGCGAGGGCAAGCAGGTCGACACGTACATCGTCGGCCGGCGCGGTGTCGCCCACTACAACTTCCGCGAGCGCACGGTCGCGGAGTCGTGGACCGGGTTCACCGACGAGCCGTCGTACGCGGACGCCAAGAAGGTCGCGGCCCCGCTGATCGAGGCGATCGAGAAGGACACGGCGGACGGCGGCGTGGACGAGATCCACATCGTCTTCACCGAGTTCGTCTCGATGATGACGCAGACGGCGCTCGACGCGCGCCTGCTGCCGCTCAGCCTCGACGAAGTCGCGCAGGAGAAGTCCGCCAAGGACGAGATCCTGCCGCTGTACGACTTCGAACCGTCGGCCGAGGACGTCCTCGACGCGCTGCTGCCGCGGTACGTCGAGAGCCGGATCTACAACGCGCTGCTCCAGTCGGCGGCTTCGAAGCACGCCGCCACGCGGCGCGCGATGAAGTCGGCCACCGACAACGCGGGCGAGCTGATCAACACGCTCTCCCGTCTTGCCAACGCGGCCCGCCAGGCCGAAATCACCCAGGAAATCAGCGAGATCGTCGGTGGCGCGAGCGCCCTGGCCGACGCGACCGCGGGGAGTGACAAGTAATGACCACCACTGCTCAGACGGCCACGGCGACGGGCCGCGTCGCGCGGGTCATCGGCCCGGTCGTCGACGTGGAGTTCCCCGTCGACGCGATGCCGGAGATCTACAACGCGCTGCACGTCGAGGTGGCCGACCCGGCCAACGCCGGCGAGAAGAAGACGCTGACCCTGGAGGTCGCCCAGCACCTGGGTGACGGCCTGGTCCGCACCATCTCCATGCAGCCGACCGACGGTCTGGTCCGCCAGGCCGCCGTCACCGACACCGGCACGGGCATCACCGTCCCGGTCGGCGACTTCACCAAGGGCAAGGTGTTCAACACCCTCGGTGAGGTGCTGAACGTCGACGAGTCCTACGACGGTGAGCGCTGGTCCATCCACCGCAAGGCGCCGAACTTCGACGAGCTCGAGTCGAAGACCGAGATGTTCGAGACCGGCGTCAAGGTCATCGACCTTCTCACCCCGTACGTCAAGGGTGGAAAGATCGGTCTGTTCGGTGGTGCCGGCGTCGGCAAGACGGTGCTCATCCAGGAGATGATCTACCGCGTCGCCAACAACCACGACGGTGTGTCGGTGTTCGCCGGTGTCGGTGAGCGCACCCGTGAGGGCAACGACCTCATCGAAGAGATGAGCGACTCGGGCGTCATCGACAAGACCGCCCTGGTCTTCGGCCAGATGGACGAGCCCCCGGGCACCCGTCTGCGCGTCGCCCTGGCCGGTCTGACCATGGCGGAGTACTTCCGCGATGTGCAGAAGCAGGACGTGCTGTTCTTCATCGACAACATCTTCCGCTTCACGCAGGCGGGTTCCGAGGTGTCGACCCTGCTCGGCCGTATGCCCTCCGCGGTGGGTTACCAGCCGAACCTGGCCGACGAGATGGGTCTCCTCCAGGAGCGCATCACCTCGACCCGTGGTCACTCGATCACCTCGATGCAGGCGATCTACGTCCCCGCGGACGACCTGACCGACCCGGCCCCGGCCACCACCTTCGCCCACCTCGACGCGACGACGGTTCTCTCCCGTCCGATCTCCGAGAAGGGCATCTACCCGGCCGTGGACCCGCTGGACTCCACGTCCCGGATCCTGGACCCGCGCTACATCACGCAGGACCACTACAACGCGGCCATGCGCGTGAAGAACATCCTGCAGAAGTACAAGGACCTCCAGGACATCATCGCGATCCTCGGTATCGACGAGCTCGGCGAGGAGGACAAGCTCGTCGTCCACCGTGCCCGTCGCGTGGAGCGCTTCCTGTCCCAGAACACCCACGTCGCCAAGCAGTTCACCGGCGTGGACGGTTCGGACGTGCCGCTGGACGAGTCGATCGCCGCGTTCAACGCGATCTGCGACGGCGAGTACGACCACTTCCCGGAGCAGGCGTTCTTCATGTGCGGTGGTCTTGAGGACCTCAAGAACAACGCCAAGGAGCTGGGCGTCTCCTGAGCCTCGCGCTCGTGACGAGGGGGCGGGCACGTCCCGCCCCCTCATCCACGCCCACTAGACTTGTAACCAACACCCGGCACAACCGCCGGGTGGTGACCCGAGGAGCCAACCTTGGCTGCTGAGCTGCACGTCGCGCTGGTCGCGGCCGACCGAGAGGTCTGGTCCGGCGAGGCCACCCTGGTCGTCGCGCGCACCACGTCCGGCGACATCGGCGTCATGCCCGGTCACCAGCCGCTGCTCGGTGTGCTGGAGTCGGGCCCGGTGACCATCCGTACGAGTGATGGTGGAACGGTCGTCGCCGCGGTGCACGGCGGTTTCATCTCGTTCGCGGACAACAAGCTGTCGCTGCTGGCCGAGATCGCCGAGCTGTCGGACGAGATCGACATCCAGCGCGCGGAGCGGGAGCTCGAGCGCGCCAAGGCGGAGGGCGACGCCGCCGCCGAGCGCCGCGCGGACGTCCGACTGCGTGCGGCGGCGGCGCGCTGATACAGCGCGCCGTGTAGTGACGCCACTCAGCCGCGGTCGGCACCGGAGCAATCCGGAGCCGGCCGCGGCTGAGGCAGATATAGAGGTTTTTTCCGTTCCGTTACCTAGGAGACGAGGAGGTCGGTGCCGATGGTCCTCGCTCTGACTGTGTGCGGAATCGTCGTCGCCCTCGTGGTGCTGGGATTGTTCGTCTTCGGTCTGCGCCGCAGGCTCATCCAGCGCTCCGGCGGCACCTTCGACTGCTCCCTGCGCTGGGACGTCCCGGAAGAGGGCGACGCCGGCGGCAAGGGCTGGGCCTATGGAGTGGCTCGCTACAACGGCGACCGCGTGGAGTGGTTCCGGGTCTTCTCCTACGCTCCCCGCCCGCGCCGGGTGCTGGAGCGTTCGGCGATCGAGGTGGCCGGCCGCCGGCTGCCCGAGGGCGAGGAGGAGCTGGCACTGCTGTCCGACGCGGTGATCCTGGCCTGTCTGCACCGGGGCTCGCGGCTGGAGCTCGCCATGAGCGAAGACGCGCTGACCGGATTTCTCGCATGGCTCGAGGCAGCCCCACCCGGACAGCGAGTGAACGTGGCGTAGCCATGTTCACTCGCTGGTGGGGGTCCCCCCGGACGAAGTCCGGGGGAGCGTCAGTGTCGCTCAGTTATGGTTCTTCGGCCTCTACTTCAGGCCGCTTGCGATGGCGTTCACCAGTTCACCGTTGCTGGTGTCACCGCTGAACTCCCAGAAGAACGCGCCGCCCAGGCCCTGGTTCTTGGCCCAGGTCATCTTGGTGCCGATGGTCGCCGGGGTGTCGTAGGACCACCAGTTGGTGCCGCAGTGCGCGTAGGCCGTGCCGGCGACGGTGCCGGTGGCGGGGCAGGCCGTCTTGAGGACCTTGTAGTCCTCGATGCCCGCCTCGTAGGTGCCGGGCGCGGCGCCGGTGGCGGTGCCGCCGGGGGCCGACTGGGTGACGCCGGTCCAGCCGCGGCCGTAGAAGCCGATGCCGAGCAGCAGCTTGGACGCCGGGACGCCCTTGGCCTTCAGCTTGGCGATGGCGGCGGCGGAGGTGAAGCCCTCCTTCGGGATGCCGCTGTACGAGGTGAGCGGCGAGTGCGGGGCGGTCGGACCGGTCTTGTCCCAGGCGCCGAAGTAGTCGTACGTCATGACGTTGTACCAGTCGAGGTACTGCGCGGCGCCGCCGTAGTCGGCCGCGTCGATCTTGCCGCCGTCGGTGCCGTCAGCGGTGATGGCGGCGGTGATCAGGTAGTCCTTGCCGAACTCGGCGCGCAGCGCCTGCGACAGGTTCTTGAAGGCGGCCGGACCGGAAGTGTCGCAGATCAGGCCGCAGGCGTTCGGGTACTCCCAGTCGATGTCGATGCCGTCGAAGACATCGGCCCAGCGCGGGTCCTCCACGACGGCCTTGCAGGACTTGGCGAACGCGGCCGCGTTCTGCGCCGCCTGGCCGAAGCCGCCGGAGTAGGTCCAGCCGCCGAAGGAGTACAGCACCTTGATGTGCGGGTACTTGGCCTTCAGCTGACGCAGCTGGTTGAAGTTGCCGCGCAGCGGCTGGTCCCAGGTGTCGGCGGTGCCGCTGACGGACTGGTCGGCGGTGTAGGCCTTGTCGGTGGCGGCGTAGGCGTCGTCGAGGACGCACTGGCCGTTCTTGACGTTGCCGAACGCGTAGTTGATGTGGGTGATCTTGGCGGCGGAGCCGGAGGTCACCAGGTTCTTGACGTGGTAGTTGCGGCCGTAGACGCCCCACTCGGTGAAGTAGCCGAGGTTGACCTTGGCACCGGGCTGCGGGCCGGGGTCGGTGGAGCCGCCGGTGGTGCGGACCGCGACCGAGGCGCTGACCGGGCCGGTCTGGTCGGCGGTGTCGCGGGCCTGGACGGTGTACGAGTAGTCGGTGCCGGCGGTGAGGCCGGTGTCCGTGTAGCTCGTTCCGGTGACGGTGGCGACCTTGGTGCCGCCGCGCAGGACGTCGTAGTTCTTGATGCCCTTGTCGTCGGTGGCCGCGCTCCAGGTGAGCTTCACCGAGGTGTCGGTGACGCCGGAGGCGGTCGGGGTGCCGGGGGCGGAGGGGGCGGCGTCGCCGGGAACGCTCGGGCCGCCGTCACAACTGCCGCCGTTGAGCTTGCAGTTGGTCGGGGAGCCGGTGCCGGAGCCGTTGAACCCGAAGGTGAGGGAGGCGCCGGGGGCGAGGGTGCCGTTCCAGGACTTGTTCTTGGCGGTCCAGTGGGTGCCGGAGGAGGTGAAGTCGGCGTCCCAGCCGGAGGTGACCGAGGTGCCGGCGGGGAAGTCCCACTCGACCGTCCACGAGCTGAGGGTCGTGGTGCCGGTGTTCTTGACGGTCCACTTGCCCTCGAAGCCGCTGCCCCAGTCCTGGGACTTGACGTAGGTGGCGGTGGCCTCGGTGGCGGCCTGGGCGGGGCTGGCGAGCCCGACCAGTCCGGCGAAGGGGAGCAGCAGCGTCGCGAATCCTGCCGCTGCTCTGTGTCTGAAGCGCATCCTGCGCCTCCTTATGGGGGTGTGGGGGGCGTGACTGAGCCTTCACGCCCACGGTGCGGCGAGAATAGAAAGGTCTGGACCATAGGTCAATAGGTCTGGACCACTACCCAGGCCGCCCGCCGGTAACCCTTCTCAGACGCCCAACTCCTGCGCCAGCACCGCCGCTTGCACCCGGCTGCGCAGCTCCAGCTTCCCCAGCAACCGGCTGACGTGCGTCTTCACCGTCGCCTCCGCCATGTCGAGCCGCCCCGCGATCTCCGCGTTCGACAGGCCCTCCCCGAGGCACGACAGCACCTCCCGCTCCCGCCGGGTCAGTTGCTCCAGCACCGCCGGATCACCCTTCGGCTCCCGGGCGGGCCCGGCCGCGAACTCGGCGATCAGCCGCCGTGTCACGGCCGGGGCGATCAGGCCCTCGCCGCCGGCCACCGTCCGCACCGCCGCCAGCAGATCCGCCGCCTCGGTGTTCTTCAGCAGGAACCCGGACGCGCCCGCGCGCAGCGCCCCGAACACGTACTCGTCGAGGTCGAAGGTGGTCAGCACCAGCACGTCCGCCAGACCCTCGGCGACCACCTGCCGGGTCGCCGACACCCCGTCCAGCCGCGGCATCTGCACATCCATCAGCACCAGATCCGGCCGCAGTTCACGGGCCAGCGCCACCGCCCGCTCCCCGTCCGCCGCCTCGCCCACCACCTCGATGTCCGGTGCGCTGCCCAGGATGAGCACCAGTCCGGCGCGCACGGCGGACTGGTCCTCGGCGACCAGGACGCGGATCATGAGGAGTCTCCTTCGACGGTGGGAAGTGTCGCGCGCACGGCCCAGATGCGGCCGTCCGCGGTGTCCTCGGGTCCGGCGCGCAGCGTGCCGCGCAGCAGCGAGGCCCGCTCCCGCATCCCCACCAGACCGGCCCCGGAACCGGGGGCGCGCGGCGCGTCCCGGTCGCCGCAGGGGCTGATGACGTCGATGCCGAGGCTGCCGTCGCGCTGAGCGAGGGTCACCCGGACACGGCCGGGTCCGGCGTGCTTGAGGGCGTTGGTCAGCGACTCCTGGACGATGCGGTAGGCCGCCAGTTCCACCGGGGCGGGCAGCCGCTCGTGCGCCGCCTCCAGGGTCACGTCCAGACCGTTGGCGCGGGCGGTGTCGACCAGCGCGCCGAGGCCGTCGAGGGTCGGCGCGGCGGACGGCTCGGTGCCGGCGCCCGCGTCCCGCAGGATGCCGATCAGACGGCGCATCTCGGCGAGCCCCGCGACGCTGTTCTCCCGGATCACCCCGAGCGCCTGCCGGGTGGTGCCGGGGTCGTCGAGGGAGAGCGCGGCCGTGGAGTGGATGGCGATCGCCGACAGATGGTTGGCGACCATGTCGTGCAGCTCCCGCGCCATCCGGGCGCGTTCGGCGCCGACCGCCTGGGCGCGGTCCATCTCGGCGAGCAGCGCGGTCTGCTCGGCGCGCAGCCGGGCGGCCTCGGCGGCGTCGCGGTGGGTGCGCACGATGAGGCCGGTGGAGGCGGGCGCGAACGACATGATGCCGACGGCCACCCCGATCAGCAGCGCCTCCGGCACCCGCCACAGCGCGAACGGCACCACCGTCGCGGCGATCGACAGCAGTCCGGTGACGCGGGGGATGCGCCGGGCGGAGGCCGGGGTGCCGTACAGCACGGCGGCGTACATCACGTCGGTGTACATCACCAGGGTGGCCAGGCTGCCCTGGGTGACGGTGTCCAGGGTCAGCGCGGCGGTGGCGGTCAGCAGGGCGGTGCGGGGGGCGGCCCGGCGCAGCACCTCGCAGCCCGCCATCACCACCAGGGGCACCAGGATCGGCCAGGGACCCGGCAGCAGCACGATCGGCTCCCGCTCCGGCCGGGTGGCGAGGCCGATGCCCCACAGCAGCAGCCCGCCGAGCAGCCCGGCCAGCCCGGCGTACACGTCGAAGCGGCGCGGGCGGGGGAGGCGGGCAACGGCCATGTGCCCATCCAACACGGCACCGGCCGCGCTCGCCTGATCCGCGGGAACGGTCCCGCACTGCATCTTTCGATGTACCGCGGGTTCGTCACCGGCGACGACGATCCTGGCCCGCCGAGCCGGGAGCCTGGGAGGGTGACCGAAGGGAGCGCATCATGATCGTCGCGTTGATCATCGCCTGTGAGGTCGGCTTCTGGGTGCTGCTGGCGCTGGGCCTGGCCGTCCGCTATCTGCTGAGGTGGCGCCGGACGAGCGTCGCGCTGCTGCTGTGCGAGCCGGTCCTGGAGCTGGTGCTGTTCGCGGCGACCGCGGTCGACCTGAAGAACGGCGCCGTACCGGGCTGGGAGCACGGCCTGGCGGCGCTGTACATCGGCTTCACGCTGGCGTACGGCCACTACACGATCCGCTGGCTCGACGGCCACGCCGCGCACCGCCTCGCCGGGGCGCCGAGGCCGGCCGGCGCCCCCCGGTACGGCATGCCGCGCGCCCGGCACGAGGCCCGGCTGTGGCTGCGGACGCTGCTGGCCGCGGCGGTGGCCTGCGCGCTGCTCCAGGCCGCCATCCGGTACGTCGGTGACGACGGCGACATCTCGTCGCTGCGCTCGTTCCAGTGGGTGGCGCTGCGGGCCGCCGGCATCCACGGCCTGGTCGCCCTGGCCTACTTCGTGTGGCCGAAGAAGGCCCCGGCGGCTACGTCCGGGTCAGCGCTCCCCGCCCGGGACCCAGAGCACGTCCCCGACGTCCTTGTTGGCCGTCCGGGCAAGGATGAACAGTAGGTCCGACAGGCGGTTCAGGTAGGTCGCGGTGAGCGGGTTCATGGTCTCGCCGTGCACCTCCATCGCCGCCCAGGTGGAGCGCTCGGCCCGGCGGACGACCGTGCAGGCCTGGTGGAGCAGGGCCGCGCCCGGGGTGCCGCCGGGGAGGATGAAGGAGCGCAGCTTCTCCAGCCGCTCGTTGAAGCGGTCGCAGTCGGCCTCCAGCCGGTCGATGTAGAACTGCTCGACCCGCAGCGGCGGGTACTCGGGGTTCTCCACCACCGGCGTCGACAGGTCCGCGCCCACGTCGAACAGGTCGTTCTGCACACGGGTGAGGACCTGCACGACCTCCTCCTCCAGGCCGCCCAGCGCGATCGCCGTGCCGAGCACCGCGTTCGCCTCGTTGGCGTCGGCGTACGCCGAGATCCGCGGGTCGGTCTTGGCGACCCGGCTCATGTCGCCGAGGGCGGTGGTGCCCTTGTCGCCGGTCCTGGTGTAGATGCGTGTCAGATTGACCATGCGGCCAGCGTAGTTACGCCTACGCCCCGGCGGTACGGAAGACCCGTGTGCCCACCGTCACGGAGAGGGCGGCGAAGCCGACGGCGACCAGGGTGCCGTGGAGCATGGCGGGGCTGGTGTAGTCGCCGACGTAGGCGTCGCGCATCGCGTCCACCAGGTAGCGGAACGGCATGACGTGCGACAGCCCGTCCAGCCAGGCGGGCCCGAGCGTCATCGGCAGCATCAGGCCGGACAGCAGCATCGACGGCATGGTCAGCGCGTTGACCGCCGGGCCGAACCCCTGCGGGGTCCGGACCTTCATGGCCAGCGCGTACGACAGCGAGGCCAGCGCCACGCTGAGCAGGGCGACGAAGCCGAAGCCGATCAGGACACCGGGCAGCGGGGCGCGCAGGCCCATGGCGACGGCCGCCAGCACCAGCAGCACCGCCTGGAAGACGAAGATCGTGGCGTCCCGCAGCACCCGGCCGAGCAGCAGGGCGAGCCGGCTCACGGGTGTCACCCGCATCCGCTCGACCACCCCCTGCCCCTTCTCCAGGATGATCATGAATCCGGCGAACGAGGCGCCGAACAAGGCGAGTTGCAGCAGCAGTCCGGGCACGAGCAGCTGCCAGGAGCTGCCCGCGCCGCCGAGCGGCAGCTCCGTCAGCAGCGGACCGAAGAAGAGCAGGTACAGCAGCGGCATCAGCACGCCGAAGAGCAGCGCGAAACGCGAGCGCAGCGACTGGCGGGCGTAGCGGGCGTAGATCAGTGCGGTGTCGTGGAGCAGCATCGTGTCGTGTCCCTGGGCGGCTGTGGTTAGACGGCTACGGGGGCCGTGTCGGCGGGTGTGGCGTCGCGGCCGGTGATGGCGAGGAAGGTGTCCTGGAGGCCGGCGTCGATCGAGCCGGCGTACTTCAGCTTCAGCGCGGCCGGGGTGCCCTCGGCGGCGACCACGCCCCGGTCGACGATCACCAGGCGGTCGGAGAGGGCGTCGGCCTCGTCGAGGTAGTGGGTGGTGAGGACGACGGTGGTGCCGTGCTCGTCGCGCAGCCGGCGGACCCGGGCCCACAGGTCGGCGCGGCCGGCCGGGTCGAGGCCGGTGGTCGGCTCGTCGAGGAAGAGCACCCTCGGGCGGTGGGTGAGCGCCATCGCGATGTCCAGGCGGCGGCGCCGGCCGCCGGAGAGCGTGGCGGCCTTGCGGTCCAGCAGATCGGTGAGGTCCAGGTCGTGCGCCAGCTCCTCGGCGCGCCGGCGGGCCTGGTCCTTCGTCAGCCGGTACATGCGGCCCTGGGTGACCAGCTCCTCGCGGACGGTGATCTGGCCGTCGACGCCGCCGGACTGCGCCACGTAACCGCAGGCCCGGCGGACCCCGACCGGGTCGGCCACCAGATCGCAGCCCGCGACGGTGGCCGCGCCGCCGGTCGGCTTCAACAGGGTGGTCAGCATCCGCAGGGTGGTGGTCTTGCCGGCGCCGTTGGGCCCGAGGAGGCCGACGATCTCGCCGGGCCGCACGGTCAGGTCGATCCCGCGCACCGCCTCGACGGGGCCGTGCTTGGTCTGGAAGGTGCGGGCCAGTCCCGCCGTACTGATGATTGCCATGACCCCAGAAAAACAGAGGCACTGAAATTTTGCAACGACCCCAAGTTTTCATCGGCCCCAGCGAAGCTAGGATGGCGGTATGGCCGAGGGACTCAGGGAGCGGAAGAAGCGGCAGACCCGGCAGTACATCTCCGATGTCGCCACGGGGCTGTTCGTCGAGCGCGGCTTCGACGCCGTCACCGTCGCGGAGATCGCCGAGGCCTCGAACGTCTCCGTGAACACCGTCTACAACTACTTCCCGGCCAAGGAGGACCTCTTCCTCGATCGCTCCAAGGGGGTCGTCGACCGGCTCTCGCGCTGGGTGCGCGGCCGGCGCGACGGCGAGTCCGCCGCCGAGGCGGTGCTGCGCGAACTGCGCGAGGAGGTCGAGGCGGTCTCGCCGCACGTGGGGCTGATGGACGGCTATGCCCGGTTCATGACGGTGATTCATGAATCGCCCGCCCTGCGCTCCCGGCTCTGGGCCATCGGCCAGGAGACCGTCGACAACCTGGAGTGGACCCTGCGCGAGGAGACCGGCGCCGAGGCCGACGACCCGCTCCCGACCCTGATCGCCGGTCAGGTCAACTGGCTCCACCACACCGTGATGGCGGCCATCGGCCAGCGCATGATGGCCGGCGGCCGGCCCGCCGAGGTGTCCCGTCAGGTCCTGCTGCTGCTGGACGAGATGGAGGAGCTGTTGAGCGAGAAGGTGCTCAACTACGCCGTACGAGGCGCCCAGTGACCCTCGCCGGTGTGATGTCCGTCATCTGAGACGTGACGCGCATTACTTACCGGTCACACAGCCCCTCACGAGCGCTAGTGTCCGCCCGAGAGGAACAAGGACAGCGCGTATCAGGGGAGTCGCACAGTGGCACGGAAGCTCGCCGTCATCGGGGCCGGTCTCATGGGATCCGGTATCGCCCAGGTCTCCGCCCAGGCGGGCTGGGACGTCGTGCTGCGCGACGTCACCGACGAGGCGCTGAAGCGCGGCACCGACGGCATCAAGGCCTCGTACGACAAGTTCGTCGCCAAGGGCAAGCTGGCCGCGGCCGACGCCGAGGCCGCGCTCGGCCGGATCACCGCCACCACCGACCTGGACGCCGTCGCCGACGCGGACGTCGTCGTCGAGGCCGTCTTCGAGAAGCTCGAGGTCAAGCACGAGATCTTCCGCGCCCTCGACAAGATCGTGCGCCCGGAGGCCGTGCTCGCCTCCAACACCTCGGCCATCCCGATCACCAAGATCGCGGCCGCCACCGAGCGCCCCGAGCGGGTCGTCGGCGTGCACTTCTTCTCGCCGGTGCCGATGATGCAGCTCGTCGAGCTGGTCCGCGGCTACAAGACCAGCGACGAGACGCTCGCCACCGCCCGCGAGTTCGCCGAGTCCGTCGGCAAGACCTGCATCGTCGTCAACCGGGACGTGGCCGGCTTCGTGACCACCCGGCTGATCTCGGCCCTCGTCGTCGAGGCCACCAAGCTCTACGAGTCGGGCGTCGCCAGCGCCGAGGACATCGACCTCGCCTGCAAGCTGGGCTTCGGCCACGCCATGGGCCCGCTCGCCACCGCCGACCTCACGGGCGTCGACATCCTGCTGCACGCCACCGGCAACATCTACACCGAGACGCAGGACGAGAAGTTCGCTCCGCCGGAGCTGATGCGCCGGATGGTTGACGCCGGTGACATCGGCCGCAAGAGCGGGCAGGGCTTCTACAAGCACTGAGACAGCACACGCCTCAGGGACATCACACCTCGGGGTGAATTCGGTATCGGTTCCCTTACAAGCAGCAACCGCATCGCCACCGAAGCAGTCAGACGGTGCAAGCCACCGTCCCACCGACGTTGCACAGCCACCGTCATGGAGTACGTCACCGAACGCACCGGGGAGCGCATATGCACATCAGGGGCGACCACGCCGAGGTGGTCGTCGGGGGCCGCCTCGACGTCCGCAGCGCGGCGGACGCCCGTGCGGTTCTGCACTCGGCCGTCGACGACGGAGTCGGCGATCTGGTCCTCGACCTGTCCGAACTGGACTCCTGGGACGCCACCGGTCTCGGGGTGATCATGGGTGCGCACCGGCGGGCCGGCCGCTGCGGCCGCCGGCTGGTGCTGCGCGGCGTACCGCCGCAGATGCAGCGCCTGCTGGTCGCCACCCGGCTGCACCGGATCCTGGCGATCGAGGGCGGCATCGGCGTGGAGTCCCTGCCGCGCGTGTGACGTTCGGCGAGGACGGGGCGGGCGGCTCGGGCGAGACCTGCCGCGCGGATTGGGGTGTGCCACGTGGATGAGGCGTCCCCGCGCGGGTGAGGTGCGAAGAGCCGGACGTTCCGGTCCCGACAGGAATGTCGCGCACAATCCTCACGAGACTGTGACGTCTCGGACGGCCCGGCACCCCGGGCTGTCGTAGATACTGAGCGAAGGTTTAGGGTTCGGTCGCCCGCTGTCCGATCCACCCTCGAGCGGGCCCGGACCAGAAGCGACAGCGCGGTGTGCGACACGGCCGGGAGGGGCTGGTCGCACTCGACGCTTTTGGGGGGCTTGAACCTATGGACCCGAACAACCGGGGACCCGAGGAGTACGGCCATGGCGGCGAGAGCCACGCGCCGCGCCAGCGCCCGCCCAGGGACTCCCTCACACCCGACTTCGGACAGCACGCACCGGCGCTCGCGCGCACGGTCCAGCTCGTCTCCGGCGACCATCTGCTCACCGTCAACCCGGTGGACGGCAGCGAGATCGAGCTGTGCCCGCCCGCCGAGCGGCCCGGACGGCCCGCCAAGCTGACCGCGGCCGAACGCGCCGAGGTCGCCCGCGCGGCCCGCCCGCCGGCCCCGCCCGGACCGGCCCGGCCCCAACTGCCGCTGCTGGAGCGCCAGGAAGAGCGCGAACGCCTGGTCCGGCTGCTCGCCCGCGGCCGCTCGGTCCGCCTGACCGGCCCCGGCGGCTCCGGCCGCACCGCCCTGCTCGACGTCGTCGCCGAGGACTGCGCGGACCTCGCCCCCGACGGCGTGATCCGCCTCAGCGGCTTCCGCCGCACCGCCGGCGAGCTGCTGTACGACCTCTTCTACGCCGTTCACGGCACACCCCGGTACCGCCCGGAACGGGACGAACTCCTCGACTCCGTCCGCGAGATCGGTGCCGTCGTCGTGCTCGACGACATCGAGTTCGGCGGCGCCGCCCTCGACGAGCTGCTGGACGCCACCCCCGAGTGCGCCTTCCTGATCAGCGCCACCCCCGACGTGCCCGCGCCGTCCGCCGAGTCCGCCCTGGAGGAGGTCTTCCTCGCCGGCCTCGACCGGGCCGGCGGGCTCGACCTGCTCCGGCACGCCGTCGGCCGTCCCCTCGCCGAGGACGAGGCCGGCTGGGCCGGTGACCTGTGGTTCGAGTCCGAGGGACTGCCGCTGCGGTTCGTCCAGGCGGGCGCCCTGCTCCGGCAGCGCGACCGGCTGCGGGCCGGCGCGGACGCCTTCGACGAGTTCGGCGTCTTCCAGGAACCCCCGGCGGACGCGCCCTTCGAGGCCGCCACCGGCGACGAGATACCCCTGCCCTCGCTGGCCGAGGGAGCCGCGCCCGTCGCGCTGCTCGCCTCCCGGCTCAGCGAGTCGGCGCGCGCCACCCTGCGGTTCGCCGTCGCCCTCGGCGGCGAGGTGCCGCACCAGGCGCACCTGCCCGCCCTGGTCGGCGACACCCACGCGGACGCCGCCCTCGGCGAACTCCTCGGCTGCGCCCTGGTCGGCCCGGTCGGCGGCCGCTACCGGCTCGCCGCCGGGGTGCAGACCCAGCTGGAGGCCGCCGGATACGCCGACGACCTCCGCGACAGCGCGCTCACCGCGGCCCGGCACTACGCCTGGTGGGCGGGCCACCCCTCGGTCGCCCCCGAGCGGGTGTGCGCCGAGGCCGACGCCGTGCTCGCCGCGCTCGCCGTGCTCGTCCCGGCGACCACCCCGCCCGCCGAGGACGAGGAGAGCCCGGCGGTGCGGCTGGCCCGTACGGCGGCTCCCGCCTTCGCCGCCGGACTGCACTGGAACGCCTGGGAGCGCACCCTGCGGGCCGGCGCGGAGGCCTCCCGGCTCGCCGGAGAGGTCGCGGAACAGGCCTACTTCCACCATGAGCTCGGCATCCTCGCGCTGTGCGAGGGCCGCCTCGACCGGGCCCGCGCCGAACTGGAGGCCTCCATCGCGCTGCGCGGCGCCCTCGCCGACAAGCGCGGCACCGTCGCGGGCCGGCGCGCCCTGGCCCTCGTCGACGACCGCTCCGGCAACACCCCCGGTGTCGGTGTGGTGAGCGCCGGCCCGGTCATCGGCGCCGGCGTCGGCGACGAGGTGGCCGCCGCCCGGCACGAGGAGTCCGCCTCCCCGTCCGGCGGTGTCCCCGCGGCCCTGCCGGAGTTCCCGGCCCCGGCGCGGCCCGCCGACGGCGCCGAACTCGTCACCCACCGCTCCACGGCGGGCGGTACGGCGTCCCGGCGCGCCCGTGGCGGCCTGCGCGGCCTCGCCCGGCGCAACCTGGTCGCGGCCGGCGCCGGGGCCCTGCTCGCGGCGGTCCTCGGCACCGTGGTGACGCTCGGCGCGACCTCCAGCAACGACGCCGACAGCCCCTCGGACCAGGTCGGCGTCAACCCCTCGGCCAGCCAGGGCGAGGGCGACGACAGCCTGGACGCCGACGAGGCGGCACAGGAGGGCGACGGCGACACCGGTACGGCGACCAGCCGCCCGACCGACCCGGGCCCCGACGGCACCTTCGGCACCTCCGACGACCCCACGCCGACGGACACCGCCGCGGAGCCGGACGAGCCGTCCGACGACCCCAGCGGCACCCGGGAGCCCGGCGACGAGCCCTCCGGCTCGCCGTCGAAGCCGCCGTCGTCGACGTCGAAGCCGCCGTCGTCCACCTCCAAGCCGCCGACCGCGACCTCGAAGCCGCCGACGGAGACCTCCCAGCCGCCCACGGAGACCCCCACCGAGACGCCGACGGAGACCCCCACCGAGACCCCCTCGGAGACCCCGTCCACCTCCGACTCCGCCAGCGGTCCCGCCGACACCGGCGCCCCGGTGGAGTCCAGCAGCTCGGCGAGCGCCACCGAGAGCGGCGACACGGGCTCACCCGGCGGCGAGCAGCCGGTGATCTGAGCGCGGTGACAGCGAAGGGCCGGGTCCGTTCCCAGGACCCGGCCCTCCGTCGTGACGCTGATCTCAGAAGAGCCGCAGCTTGTCGTCCTCGATGCCGCGCAGCGCGTCGTAGTCCAGCACCGCGCAGCCGATGCCGCGGTCCGTGGCGAGCACCCGGGCCTGCGGCTTGATCTCCTGGGCGGCGAAGACACCGCGCACCGGCGCCAGATGGGGATCGCGGTTCAACAGCTCCAGATAGCGGGTCAGTTGCTCCACGCCGTCGATCTCGCCGCGCCGCTTGATCTCGACCGCGACGGTCTGCCCCTCGGCGTCCCGGCAGAGGATGTCGACCGGACCGATGGCGGTCATGTACTCGCGGCGGATCAGCGTCCAGCCCTCGCCGAGCGTGTCGATGCGGTCGGCCAGCAGCTCCTGGAGGTGCGCCTCCACGCCGTCCTTGATCAGGCCGGGGTCGACGCCGAGTTCGTGCGAGGAGTCGTGGAGGACTTCCTCCATGGTGATGATCAGCTTCTCGCCCGCCTTGTTGACGACGGTCCAGACGCCCTGTTCCTCACCGGTGCCCTCCTTCAGCGTGCAGGGCGGCGACATCCAGTTGAGGGGCTTGTAGGCCCGGTCGTCGGCGTGGATGGAGACACTGCCGTCCGCCTTCACCAGGATCAGACGGGGTGCCGAGGGGAGATGGGCGGTGAGCCGGCCGGCGTAGTCGACCGAGCATCGGGCAATGACGAGACGCATGGTCGGCAACGCTACTCGACACCCCACGCCCCACGCGATTCGCGTCCTGTTTCTCCAGAACACTCGTGTTCGGTAGTGGCCGATTGTGTGCCTATGGGGATCGGCCTGTATCGGCAATCTCCTGGTGCCGTCACCGTCTGTTGCCTACCGTAGTAAACGGGAGGTCGCGATGTGTGTACTCAGCGTGTCCGGTTCCGCGCGGGCTCCCGTATCTGTCCGGCAACCCCTGCTGGTCGGGGGTGCGAGAGGAGTACCCATGTCGCTCGACGTCTCACCGGCCCTACTCGAACAGGCCGAGCGAGGCGAGGTCGACGAAGCTGACTTCGTCGACTGCGTCCGGACCTCCCTGCCCTACGCGTGGGAGATGGTCAGCTCCCTGGTGGCTCAGCTGAAGGTGGACGGCGGAGACTTCGCCGACAACCAGACGCCCCCGCCGGACGAGCAGGCACGCGGTCAGCTCCTGCGTGCGCTCGCGAGTGACGCCATCCGCGGAGCGCTGCAGCGGCACTTCGGTGTACGGCTGGCCTTCCAGAACTGCCACCGGGTGGCGGTGTTCCCGCTGGACGCCTCGGTGGACGAGAGGCTGGCCCGCTTCACCTCGGTGCGCGCCCAGCTGCTCAACCAGTCTCCGGAGCTGCGGGACTGCTGACGCAGAGCCGCTTGCTTGCCGCTCCGTACACGGGAGGTGCGATCTGTACCGGGGCGGCAAGCTCCCCGCGTCCTACGGGCGTTGTGCGCCCGCGGGGTGTCAGCGCAGCTGCGGCAGTACCTCCGCGCCCAGCCGCCGGACGTTCTCCTCCGTCGCCGCGAGGTCTCCCGAGCCCTCGATGAGCAGGGCGAAGCGGCTGATGCCGGTCCGCTCGCTGGTCGCCGCGAGGCGGTCGGCGCACAGCCGTGGTGTGCCCACCGGGTGCAGCCCGCAGAGCAGTTCGGTGTAGGCGATCGGATCGCGCATCCGGCGCTCCCTGCCGTCCACGGTGACATGCGCGTCGAGACCTTGTTTCAGCCAGCCTGGCATCGCTTTGGTGAGGGCCTCGGCCGCGTCGACCCGGCGGTCCGCGATCTGGCAGACACCGGCCGACACATGGCCCGGGTCCGCGATCTCCTCCGCCGGCCGCCCGGCGGCCCGCGCGCAGGTGCGCCACAGGGCCACCATCTCGGCCTTTTCCTCGTCCCCGATGTGCATGCCGAGCTGCATGGGCAGTCCGCGCTCGGCCGCCATCCGCACACTGGCGGGGGAGGTGCACGCCACCATCACCTCGGGCCCGTCGACCTCCGTCAGGGACTCCGACGGCCTCGGTACGACGGCCACCTCGCGGAAGCGGTACCGCTCCCCGGCGGCCCCGACCCGGGGCTCGCGCAGCCAGCGCACCAGCAGATCGAGTGACTCGGGGAACCCCTGTTCGTACGCCTCCAGTCCGGCGCCGAAGACCTCCAGGTCCACCCACGGCCCGCCCCGGCCAACCCCCAGCGAGAAGCGTCCGCCGCTGGTGATGTGCAGCAGCGCGGCCTGCTCGCCGAGGGCCACGGGGTGGGCGGTGGGCAGCACGCTGACCGCGGTGCCGACCCGGATGCGGCGGGTGCGGCCGAGCAGCAGGGCGGCCAGGGTGATCGCCGACGGACAGGTGCCGTACGGTACGAAGTGGTGCTCGGCCAGCCAGACCGAGTCGAGCCCCGCCTCCTCGGCCACCTCGGCCGAGCGGACCGCGCGGTGCAGCGCCTCCCCCTGGCCCTGACCCGGGAACTGGGCCGCCAACATGAAACTTCCTACGCGCATCGCTCTTCCTGCTTCCTTGGCTCCGACACGGAGCTCCCCCACCCGGCATAACCGTCTGACACGTGCCGAGGACACGGCCTCGCGGATGAATTTGCGGATTGTCTGCAGAATGCCCGGTCCGGAGGGCGACTTGGGTGGTTCGCCGCTTCCGCGTACCCCGGCCGACGGCGCGTAGGCTGGACACGACCCGCTTCCTGTACAGCTGCGTGAGGTGTTCCGTGTCCCCGCGTCACAACCGACCCAAGGGCCCGAGGCATGCCGGCTCCTCCGGCCGGAGCGCCGAGGACGACCGGCCGGAGCGCTACGGCGGCTGGCAGTCGAGCGTGGACTGGCAGGGCGAGGAGTGGAACGTGCGCCATGTCGCGGGCGCGAGCGCGCAGGGCAAGAGCTACCGCTGCCCGGGGTGCGACCAGTTGATCCCCGACGGGGTCCCGCACGTGGTGGCCTGGCCCGAGCACTCGGGCGTCGACGACCGCCGGCACTGGCACAAGGCGTGCTGGAACGCGCGGGACCGCCGCACCACGCGGGTGCAGCGGTCCCGTAACGCGCCGAAGTTCTGAGCCCTCGCCCGTCCTACACGTCCCGCCGCTCCAGCAGCACATAGGCGCCGGCGAAGGCGACGGCCGTGACGCCCAGCATGATCCACAACGGGTCCCAGCCCGAGGGGCCGGACTCGCTGAGGGAGTTGGCGTAGAAGACGCCGAGCTGGTTCGGGATCGAGTACTCGAACAGGAAGTCGCGCAGGTCCTGGAGCGAGGCGGAGAACATGAACAGCGCGAGCACCAGCGGGGCGAGCACCGCGCCGATCATGATGGTGATGGCGCCGGCGGAGTGCCGGATGATCGAGCCGACGATCAGCGAGAGCAGGCCGAGCAGCGCGACGTAGAGCGAGACGCCGACCGTGCCCTTGAACCACTCGGCGCCCGAGGGCTCGCGGGCGTCCACCATGCCGACCTGGGCGAGCGCGACGAGCGTGGCGGAGACCAGCGTCACCGTGAAGGCGACCAGGAAGAAGACCACCGCCTTCGCCGCCAGCACCCGGCCCCGGGAGGGGCAGGCCGTCATCGTCGTACGGATCATCCCGGTGCCGTACTCGGAGGCCGTGGTCAGCACGCCGAGCGTGATGAGGCACATGCTGCCGAGCAGCAGCCCGAAGAAGCCGAGGGCCAGCGCCGGCTCCTCGCCGAGGTCGCCCTCCGAGGTCGAGCTGCTCACCAGCGAGCCGGCCAGCAGTCCGATGCCGACCACGAGCAGGACGAACACGCCCAGCGTCCACATCGTCGACCGGACCGACTTGATCTTCGTCCACTCGGAGGCGATGGCGTGCCCGAGGTGGGTGCGGACGACGGGGATCGGTGAGGTGTAACCGGCGTACGGCATGCCGGGCGCGGCCGGCGGGATCGGGGTCTGGGGCGTGCTCATCGGGCGTCCTCGGACTGGGTCGGGTCGGCGACGGGGGCGGCGGGCGCGGCCGGGGGCTGCGCCGGCACCGGAGGCTGGTCCTGGGGCGCGGCCGGCGCGGCGGACGGGGCCTGGCCGGGCTGCGCGGCGGGCTGGGCGTACGGGTTCGGCACTCCGGCGCCGGCCGGCGCGGGCGCCCCGTACGGGCCCTGGCCCTGCGGCATCGCGAACGGCTGGCCGCCCTGCTGGGGCGGCGGCGGGGCGTACCAGCCCGGCTGGCCCTGACCGGGCACCGGCATCGGCGGCTGGGCGCCCGGCGGCAGCGGCTGCTGGAGGCCCGCCTTCGGGTCGACGGTCGAGCGGTAGTCGACGGTGGCCTGCGTCATCCGCATGTAGGCCTCCTCCAGCGACGCCTGGTGCGGCGACAGCTCCCACAGCCGTACGTCCGTGTCGTGGGCGATGTCGCTGATGCGGGGGAGCGGCAGCCCGGTCACCCGCAGCGCGCCGTCCTGCTCGGGCAGCACCTGCCCGCCGGCCTCGGTGAGCGCGGCGGACAGCTTCTCGCGCAGCTGCGGCTCGGTGTCCGGGGTGCGCACCCGCGCGAACCCGGCGGAGTTCGCCGCGATGAAGTCCCGCACGCTCATGTCGGAGAGCAGCTGTCCGCGGCCGATGACGATGAGGTGGTCGGCGGTCAGCGCCATCTCGCTCATCAGGTGCGAGGAGACGAAGACCGTGCGGCCCTCCGCCGCGAGCGACTTCATCAGGTTGCGCACCCAGAGGATGCCCTCGGGGTCGAGGCCGTTGACCGGCTCGTCGAAGAGCAGCACCTGCGGGTCGCCGAGCAGCGCCGCGGCGATGCCGAGCCGCTGTCCCATGCCGAGCGAGAACCCCTTGGAGCGGCGCCGGGCCACGTCCTGGAGGCCCACCACGCCCAGCACCTCGTCGACCCGGCGGGCCGGGATGCCGGAGAGCTGGGCCAGCGACAGCAGGTGGTTGCGGGCCGAACGGCCGCCGTGCACGGCCTTGGCGTCGAGCAGCGCGCCGACCTGGCGGGCGGCGTTCGGCAGCTTGCGGTACGGGTAGCCGCCGATCGTCACCTGCCCGGAGGTCGGGTTGTCCAGGCCGAGGATCATCCGCATGGTCGTCGACTTGCCCGAGCCGTTGGGGCCCAGGAAGCCGGTGACGGCGCCGGGCCGTACCTGGAAGGAAAGGTTGTACACAGCGGTCTTGTCGCCGTAGCGCTTGGTCAGGCCGACTGCCTCGATCATGCTCCGCACCCATCGAAAGGTTCAGGACAGCGGGGCACACGCCCCCGTAAGGGTTAGGAGGATATCGGGGCGCTGACGGTTCCCTTCAAGGGTGAGTAAAACCCGGCCGGTCGCGCCGGCGGCCGGGCCTGTTCAGGCGTCCCGCCGCTTGAGCGTGACGTAACCGCCGATGAGTGCCGCCGCCACCCACAGGACCATGATCCCGAGGCCGCCCCAGGGGCCGTAGGGGGTGTCGTCGTCGACCGGGGGGACCACCTGCATGATCTTGCTGCCCGCCTGGTCCGGCAGGAACCGGCCGATCTTCTCCGTCGCCGAGACGTTGCCGAGGATGTTGGAGATCAGGAAGAAGAACGGCATGAGGATGCCCAGCGACAGCATCGGCGAGCGCAGCATCGCGGCGACGCCCATCGAGAACATGGCGATGAGGGTCATGTAGAGCCCGCCGCCGATGACCGCGCGCAGCACTCCGGGGTCGCCGATCGAGGCCTTCAGGCCGCCGAGCATCGCCTGGCCGAGGAAGAAGGCGGCGAAGCTGGTGGCCATGCCGACGACCAGGGCGAGCAGGGTGGCGACGGCGAGTTTGCTGAAGAGGAAGGTGCCGCGCTGCGGTACGGCCGCCAGCGAGGTGCGGATCATGCCGCTGCTGTACTCGTTGGAGACCACCAGCACCCCGAACACGATCATCGCCAGCTGGCCCAGGCTCATGCCCGCGAAGCTGATGAACGTCGGATCGAAGGAGAGCCGGTCACGGGCGCTCAAGGTGTCGAACTCGTTCTTCGACAGCGCGGAGATGAGCATGCCGAGCGCGAGCGTGACCACGACGGCGAGCGAGAGTGTCCACACGGTGGACGCGACAGAGCGGATCTTCGTCCACTCGGACCGGATGACCTGGGTGGCCGCCATGCTTCTCAGCCCCTCTTCCAGCCTTCGCCCCACTGCTGCCGCGGCTGCTGCCGCTGCTGCCGCGCGGGCGCGTCGGAGTGTGCGTGGTACTCGACCGACTCGGCGGTCAGCCGCATGAACGCCTCCTCCAGGGAGGCCTGCTGCGGGCTCAGCTCGTGCAGCACCACCTGGTGCTGCGCCGCCAGCTCGCCGATCCGCTCCGGCTTCTCGCCGTCCACCTCGAAGGCCCCGCCGCCGGCCCCCACCGCGGCGATCCCGGCACCGCTCAGCGCATCGAGCAGCCGCTCGGGCTGCGGTGTGCGGATCCGGACGTACGACCGCGAGTTCTGGGCGATGAACTCGGCCATGGAGGTGTCCGCGAGCAGCCGGCCCTGACCGATGACCACCAGATGATCGGCGGTCAGCGCCATCTCGCTCATCAGATGACTCGACACGAACACCGTCCGGCCCTGCCCGGCCAGCGACTTCATCAGATTGCGGATCCAGTGGATGCCCTCCGGATCCAGCCCGTTGACCGGCTCGTCGAACATCAGGATCCTCGGGTCGCCGAGCAGCGCGCCCGCGATGCCCAGCCGCTGGCCCATGCCCAGCGAGAACCCCTTGGCCTTCTTGCGCGCGACCGCCGTCAGACCGACCGTGTCCAGCACCTCGTGCACGCGGCGCTTTGGGATGCCGTTGCTCTGCGCCAGACAGAGCAGATGGTGGTAGGCGCTGCGGCCGCCGTGCACGGCCTTCGCGTCGAGCAGCGCGCCGATGTACTTCAGCGGGTCCTTGAGCCGGTCGTAGTGCTCGCCGTCGATCCGGACGTCCCCGGCGGTCGGCCGGTCCAGACCCAGCATCATCCGCATCGTCGTCGACTTGCCGGCGCCGTTCGGACCGAGGAACCCCGTGACGATGCCCGGTCTGACGGCGAACGTGAGGTTGTTGACCGCCACCTTCTCGCCGTACCGCTTGGTCAGCCCCTCGAGCTCGATCATGCGGCCACGCTAGAACGGGACAAAGCCCTCTGCCACCGGAGCGGCAGAGGGCTTCGCAGCTGTTCGGCTCAGCTGATCCGGCTGGTCACCGGGACTGCTGGGCAGGCACCCCACGGGAGATCGGCTCGTCCTCGGCCGGCGTGCCGGCCGCGGCCACCGCGGCGCCCGTGAGCGTGGCGAGCATCTCGCGCACGTTGGTGAGCTGGGCGTTGATGGAGTCGCGGCGGTTGGTGAGGGCGGCCAGCTCGCGCTCGGATTCCGAACGGATCCGGTCGGCCTTGGCGTTGGCGTCGGCCACGATGTCCTCGGCCTGGCGCTGGGCGGTCTCCACCGTCTGGCGGGCGCGGCGCTCGGCGTCGGTGCGCAGCTTCTCCGCCTCCAGGCGCAGCTGCTCCGCGCGGTGCTCGATCTCCGCGAGGCGCTTCTCCGCCTTGGCCTGACGCGAGGCCAGGTCGCGCTCGGACTGCTCGCGGCGCTTGGCCAGGTTGGTCTCGAAGTCCGCGGCGGCCTGGGCGGCCTTGGCGCGGGTCTCCTCGAAGAGCGCGTCGGCCTCCTCGCGCTTGGACTGCGCGTCCTTCTGCGCCTCGCTGCGCAGCTGGGAGGCGTCGCTCTTGGCCTTCTCGACGATCCGGACGCCCTCGTCCTCGGCCTTGGCCTTGCGCTCCGCCGCGAAGGACTCGGCGTCGTTGCGCACCTGCTGGGCGGCCGACTCGGCCAGCTCGCGGTGCTGCTCGGCCGCGCGCCGGGCCTCCTCGCGCAGGTCCTTCGCCTCTTCCTCGGCGAGTCGCAGGATCTTCTCGACGCGGGCGCCGAGACCGGCGTACGACGGCTCGGCGTCGCTCACCTGGGCCTGGGCGTTCTGCGTCTCGAGGTGGAGCTCCTCGATGCGCTTTTCCAGAGCGGTGATGCGGGCGAGAGCGGAGTCACGGTCGGAGACGAGCTTGGAGATACGTTCGTCCACCTGAGCGCGGTCGTACCCACGCCGCACAAGCTCGAAGCCGTAGGGGGAAGTGTCGCTCATGGGGTTCCTGTCGAATGAGACCGGTGAGGTGATAGTGGAATCCTAGGGGCCAGAACGGTGTGTCATCGAGCGGATGCGTGTTTGATCTGGAGAATGACACCCCTTTTGAGTGGCTAACCGTCGGACTGCTTGCCAAAGACTTGGCCAAAGGCCCCAGGAAACACCCAAACCCGGTCTTCTGACTACCCGTCCGACGACTTGCCACCCGATCGGGGCGCGCCCACCGTCGCACCGGCCTTGACCCCGCCGTCCTTGCCGGCCGACGGCGCCTCGAAGGACTCCAACGCCTCCAGCACGTCCTGGACACGGGAGATCTCGGCGTTGATGTCCTCGCGGCGGCGCACCAGGATCTCCAGCTCGCGCTTGCCCTCCTCGACGGTGCGCTTGGCCTCGCGGATCGCCTCGGCCTTCAGCTCCTCGGCCTCCTTGACCAGCGTTGCCTTCTTCTGCTCGGCCTCCTTCAGCAGACCCTCGGCCTTCTTCACCGCGGCGATCCGCACCTTGCCGGCCTCGGAGTTCGCGTCCGACACCAGCTCCTTCGCCTTCGCCTCGGCCTTGGCCAGCTGCTCCTCGGCCGCCTTGATCAGCGCGTCGCAGCGGTCGCCGGTGGACTTCATGGTCTCGGCGGCCTCGCGGCGGGCCCGCTCGTGCAGCTCCTCGATCTCGGTGGTGATGCGATCGCGCAGCTCCTGGGCGCGCTCCCTTATGGCCGTCGCGTCCCGGCGGGCGCCGACCAGCAGCTCGTCCGCGTCCGTGCGGGCCTTCTCCACCAGCGAGTTGCCCTCGACCGTCGCCTCGGCGACGATCCGCTCCGCCTCCTGACGGGCCGCGCCCACCATCGTGTCGGCCTGCGACTCCGCGTCCGTGGTGGCCTTCGTCGCCTGCGACTGGGCCTCGGCGAGCAGCTTGTCCGCCTCGGCCGCGGTCTCCGTGATGAGCTTGTCGACCTGCTCGGCCGCCTCCGAGCGCCGCTTGTTGGACTCCTTGCGCGCCTCGTCGAGCGTGCGCTCGGCCTCCTCGCGCGCCGCCGAGGTCAGCCGCTCGGCCTCCTCGGCCGCCTCGGTCCTGACCCGCTCCGACTCCGTCCGGATCCGCTCCGCGTGCGCCTGCGCCGACCCGACCGTCTCCGCGGCCTCGGCGCGCAGCCGCTCGGCCTCACCGGTGGCGTCCGAGAGCAGCTGCTCGGCGCTCGCGAGCGCCTCGCCGCGGACCCGCTCGGCCTCGCCGACCGCGTCCGTCGTCACCCGCTCGGCCTCGGCCAGCGCCTCGCCGCGGACCCGCTCCGCCTCCGCGATCGTCTCCGTGGTGAGCCGCTCGGCCTCCGCCAGCGCCTCGGTACGGACCCGCTCGACCTCGGCGGCCGTCTCCGTCGTCAGCCGCTCGGCCTCGGAACGCGCCTCGGTGATGAGGGTGTCGGCCTGCGTCGCCGCGTCCGACCGGATGCGGTTGGCGTCCTCGCGGGCGTCCGCCCGGGTGCGCGCGGCGGCCTGGTCGGCCTCGGCCAGGTTGTCCGACGCCTCGGTGCGCAGCCGCTGGGCGTGCTCGGCCGCGTCCGACCGCAGCCGCTCCGACTCGGCCAGCGCCTCGGCCATGGTCCGCTCGGCGAGCGCCTTGGCGGCCTCCGCCTCCGCGGTGGCCTCGTGCCGCGTCCGCGCGGCGTCCTCACCGGCCCGCTCCCGCTCCGCGTACGCGTCGGAACGGACCCGGTCGGCCTCCTCCTCGGCCTCCCGCCGGGTGCGGTCCGCGGCGTGCTCGGCGGCCGAGCGCAGCCCGGCGATCTCCTCCTGCGCCTGCTCGTGCAGTCCGGCGACCGAGTCCCGCACCTGCTGGGCGTGCTGCTCGGCGGCCGACACCATCTCGGTGGCGCGCCGGTCGGCCTCCTCGACCAGCCGGACCGCCTCGGCCTGCGCCTCCTCCACGCGCTTGCGCGCCGAGGCCAGCAGCTCCTCGCTCTGCTCGCGGGCCCGCTCGCGCTCCTGGTCGGCCTCCTGCCGGGCCGCGCCCAGCGTCTCCTCCGCCTCGCGGCGGCGGCGGACGGCCTCCTCCTGCGCGGCGGCCAGCGTCTCGGACGCCTCCGCGGCCAGCCGCTCGGCGGCGGCCTGCGCCTCGGCCCGCATCCGGTCGGCGCTCTCCTGCGCCTCCGTCCGCAGCCGCTCGGCCTCGGCCGCGGCCTCCGAACGCAGCCGTACGGCGACGGACTCGCCCTCGGCACGGGAGGCGGACGCGTCGGCGGCGGCCTCGTCGCGCAGCCGCTGGGCCTCCGCCTCGGCCTGCTGCTGGAGCGTGCGGATCCGCTCGGCGGACTCGGCGCGCAGCCGGTCGGTCTCCTCGGCGGCCTCCCGGCGGATCCGGGCGGCCTCCTCACGGGCCTCGGTCAGCGCCTGCTCGGCGGCGGCCAGCCGCGCTTCCGCCTCGGTCTGGAGGCGGGTCAGCTCCTCGGCCGCCTCCGACTGCCGGGCCGCGACCGCCCGCTCGGTGTCCTCGCGCAGCTCGCGCGCGGACCGCTCGGCCTCCGCCTTGATGCCCTCGGCCTGCTCGACGGCCTCGTCGCGCCGGCGCTCGGCCTCCGCGCGGGTGCGCTCCAGCGTCTCCTCGGCCTGCCGGCGCAGGCTGGTCGCCCGCTCGATGGCCTCGGTGCGGACCTTCTCGCTGTCCGCGGTGGCGGTCCGGCGCAGCTCGTCCGCGTCGGCCTTCGCCTTGGCGAGCAGCTCCTCGGCGGACTTCGCCGCCTCCTCGATCTGCGCCACGGCCTCCTTGCGGGCCTCGGCGCGGATCTTGTCGCCCTCGTCGACGGCGTCGGAGCGCAGCTGCTCGGCCTCGCCGCGCAGCCTGCGGGCCTCCTCCTGCAACTCGACCGTCTTGGCGCGGTACTCCTCGGTGTCGTCCTTCGCCGCGCCCTTCAGCTGCTCGGCGATGTCGTGCGCCTCGGCGCGCAGCCGGTCCGCCTCGGCCTCGGCCTCGCGGCGGATCCGCTCGGCCTCCTCGGCGGCCGCCTTGGTGGTCTGGCGGGCCTCCTCGGACGCCTTGTTGAGCACGTCCTCGGCGGTCCGGGCCGCCTTCGCCAGCTGGGTGGCGGCCTCCTCGGCGGTGACCGTGCGGGCCTTCTCGGCGGCCTCCGCGACGATCTTCTCGGCCTCGGCGCGGGCGTCCGCGACCAGCTGCTCGGCCTCCGCCTTGGTGGTCTCGGCCTCCTTGGTGGCCTCGCTGACCAGCCGGGCGACCTGCTCCTTGGCGGTGCGGGTACGGGTCTCGTTGGCCGCCTCGGCGTTCGCCAGGGCCTTGGCCGCGGACTCCTTCGCCTCGGTGACCAGCTTCTCCGCCTCGGACTGCGCCTTGCGCAGCGCCTCCTCGGCCTGCGCCATCCGCTGCTCGGCGGCGCGGCTCAGCTCGGCGGACCGACGGCGGGCCGTCTCCGACTCGGTGGCGGTGGAGCTGCGCAGCTGCTCGGCGTGGTCGGTGGCCTCCTGCGCCTGGGTGGAGGCGGCGTTCAGCAGCCGCTCGGCGTCGGCGCGGGCGCGGCGCAGCAGCTGCTCGGCCTCCGCGCGGGCGGCCTCGGCCTCGCTCTGGAGGCGCTGGCGGGCCTCGGCGGTCAGCCGCTCGGCCTCCGCGCGGGCGGCGGCCATCGCCTGCTCGGCCTCGGCGCGGGACTCGTCGAGGAGCCGGCGGGCCTGCTGCTCGGTGCGGGCGCGCAGCTGCTCGGCCCAGGCCACGTTCTCGTTGACGTGGGACTCGACGGTCTGCCGGCGCTCGGCCAGCTCCTGGTCGAGCTGCTGGCGCCGGGTCACCGCCTCCTGGTGCAGCTCGGCCTGGAGGCGGGCGGCCTGTTCGGCGTGCTCCTGCAGGATGCGCTGGGTCTGCGCGCGGGCCTGGCTCAGTTCGCGCTCGGCGTCGGCGCGGATCTGGTCGGCCTGCACCTGCGCGTTGCGCAGCAACTGTTCGGCCTGGTAGCCGATGTCGGCGCTGTCGTAGGCGGGCCGGGTCATGAGGGTACGGCGCGCCTCGTGCAGCTTGGCCCGCAGCACCTCGACCTGGTAGCCGAGGTCCTCGGCGTGCTGGATGGCCTTTTCCCGCTCGGTCCTCAGCCGCTTCATCTCGGCCTCGAACCGAGAGAGGTGGTCGACGTCAGCCGCCGGCTCTCGCTCCTGGCTCTCGTAGCCCCGCACTGCGCGGTCCCATCCGTCCCCTGGTCGCAAGTCTCTCCAAACGAGCTCCGTCCATCCGCCGAACGGGGCCCCCGGGGAATGGTGTCAGATCAACGACGGAGCATGGGCTGCTGCCCCGACGCTCGTCCCCCGAAACCCGGACCCCGGCACGGGTCGCCCCGGTGGAAGCGGGGCGACCGCCCCCAACCCTACCGGCCCCTATGTACGAGGGTCAGTGCTCAGGTGACTCAACGGGCGCCGAAGTGACCAGTTCTGTCAGTACACCGTGGCAATCCTTGGGGTGCAGGAAGGTGATTCGTGACCCCATGGAGCCGCGCCGGGGCTCTTCGTACAGAACGCGTACCCCCTTGTCCTTGATGTCGGCCGCCTCGCCGTCGACGTCCGCCGTACCGAAGGCGATGTGGTGGACGCCCTCGCCGTTCTTGGCGAGCCACTTGGCGACGGTGGAGTCCTCCCGGGTGGGCTCCAGGAGTTGCAGGTACGAAGCCCCGCCGTCGGACGTATCGTTGATCTTGAGCATGGCCTCGCGCACGCCCTGCTCCTCGTTGACCTCGGAGTGGAACACCTCGAAGCCGTAGGTGGCCCGGTAGAACTCGACGGTCTTGTCGAGGTCGAAACAGGCGATCCCGATGTGGTCGATTCGCGTCAGCATGGACTCAGTGCAGCGCTCCGGAGGTGGTTACGCAACGTGCGCGCGATCACACCGACGGCCCGGTGACGGGCGGCATACCGCTCAGTACATTCGAGTAAACCCTCGTTCACTCCTCGGTCGTGCAGGCCGGTAAGGGGATCGCAGCTCATGTCTTCTGCTACGAACGGCACGACGTCCGTCATCGTCGCGGGTGCCCGTACCCCGATGGGCCGGTTGCTCGGCTCGCTGAAGTCCTTCTCCGGAGCCGACCTCGGCGGCTTCGCGATCAAGGCCGCCCTCGACCGTGCGGGGATCGGCGGCGACCAGGTGCAGTACGTGATCATGGGCCAGGTGCTCCAGGCCGGCGCGGGGCAGATCCCGGCCCGCCAGGCCGCGGTCAAGGCCGGCATCCCGATGAACGTCCCGGCGCTCACCATCAACAAGGTGTGTCTGTCCGGCCTCGACGCCATCGCGCTGGCCGACCAGCTGATCCGCGCCGGCGAGTTCGACATCGTCGTCGCCGGCGGCCAGGAGTCCATGACCAACGCCCCGCACCTGCTGCCGAAGTCCCGCGACGGCTTCAAGTACGGCGCGGTGCAGATGCTCGACGCCATGGCGTACGACGGTCTGACCGACTCCTTCGAGGGCGTCGCCATGGGCGAGTCCACCGAGAAGCACAACACCCGCCTCGGCATCGGGCGCCCCGAGCAGGACGAGATCGCCGCCCTGTCCCACCAGCGGGCCGCCGCCGCGCAGAAGAACGGCATCTTCGAGGCCGAGATCACCCCGGTCGAGATCCCGCAGCGCAAGGGCGACCCGGTCCTGTTCAGCAAGGACGAGGGCATCCGCGGCGACACCACCGTCGAGTCGCTGGGCAAGCTGCGCCCGGCGTTCTCGAAGGACGGCACCATCACCGCCGGCTCGGCCTCGCAGATCTCCGACGGCGCCGCCGCCGTCGTGGTCATGAGCAAGGCCAAGGCGCAGGAGCTGGGCCTGGACTGGATCGCCGAGATCGGCGCGCACGGCAATGTCGCGGGCCCGGACAACTCGCTCCAGTCGCAGCCGTCCAACGCGATCGTCCACGCCCTGAAGAAGGAGGGCCTGGAGGTCTCAGACCTCGACCTGATCGAGATCAACGAGGCCTTCGCCGCGGTCGCCGTGCAGTCCATGAAGGACCTCGGCGTGTCCACCGAAAAGGTGAACGTCAACGGTGGCGCGATCGCCCTGGGGCACCCGATCGGCATGTCCGGCGCCCGGCTCGTCCTGCACCTCGCCCTGGAGCTGAAGCGGCGCGGCGGCGGGGTCGGCGCGGCCGCGCTGTGCGGTGGTGGCGGCCAGGGCGACGCACTGATCGTGCGGGTGCCCAAGGCCTGAGTGTTCGCGATAGCGCACATCTAGTGAACGGAGCTGTGATGCAGGACGTCTCCTCGCTGGTCGCCCAGGCCAGGGAAGGCCGGCCCCGGGCGGTGGCCCGCCTGATCTCCTTGGTGGAGGGGGCGTCCCCGCAGCTCAGGGAGGTCATGGCGACCCTCGCCCCGCTCACCGGCAACGCCTATGTCGTCGGTCTGACGGGCTCGCCCGGAGTCGGTAAGTCGACCTCGACCTCGGCGCTGGTCACCGCCTACCGCAAACAGGGAAAGCGGGTCGGTGTGCTCGCCGTCGACCCGTCCTCGCCGTTCTCCGGCGGCGCCCTGCTCGGCGACCGTGTGCGGATGTCGGAGCACGCCTCCGACCCCGGCGTCTACATCCGCTCGATGGCCACCCGGGGCCACCTCGGCGGCCTCGCCTGGGCCGCACCGCAGGCGATCCGTGTCCTCGACGCGGCCGGCTGCGACGTGATCCTGGTCGAGACGGTCGGCGTCGGCCAGTCGGAGGTGGAGATCGCCTCCCAGGCCGACACCTCCGTGGTGCTGCTCGCCCCCGGCATGGGCGACGGCATCCAGGCGGCCAAGGCCGGAATCCTGGAGATCGGCGACCTGTACGTCGTCAACAAGGCCGACCGGGACGGCGCCGACGCCACCGCCCGCGAACTCAACCACATGCTGGGCCTCGGCGAGAGCCGCGGCCCCGGCGACTGGCGGCCCCCGATCGTCAAGACGGTCGCCGCGCGCGGCGAGGGTGTCGACGAGGTCGTCGAGGCCCTGGAGAAGCACCGGGCGTGGATGGAGGAGCGCGGCGTCCTCGCCGAGCGCCGCCGCGCCCGCGCCGCCCGCGAGGTGGAGACCATCGCGGTCACCGCGCTCCGCGAACGCATCGGCGACCTGCACGGCGACCGCCGGCTGAGCGCGCTGGCGGAACGGATCGTCGCGGGCGACCTCGATCCGTACCGCGCGGCGGACGAACTGGTGGCGGGGCTCACCGAGGGCTGAGACGGCCGCGCGGCGGGGCTCACCCAGGGCTGAGACGGGTTGCGCGGCGGGGCTTGCGCCTGCGGTGCCGGGTGCGGGTGGTGGGTGGCTGGGCGCGCAGTTCCCCTGAACGCGGCTTCCCCGCGCCCCTGAACGCGGCTTCGCCGCGTCAGGCGCGTCAGCGCCGAAAGGGGCGCGGGGAACTGCGCGAGCGACACCGAACGACCCGCACCCGGCGACGCAGCCCGGCCCGGCAGAACCGGGCCCGCTCAGTCCTCGTCGGAGTCGTCGTCCCGCTCCGCCGTGACCGTGCCCGTCCTCGGGTCGACCCGCCAGTCCCGCTCCGACCCGGCGGTCTCCACGCTCCACCCCGCGGCGCCCTCCTCCTCCAGGTCCACGGACGTCACGACCCCCTTCGCGGCAGCGGCCCGCGCCGCCTCCCGCGCGTCCACCTCGGCGCCCTTCAGCGCGCGGCGCGCCTGAGCCGTGTCGTCCTCGTCGTGGTCGGTGTCGGTGCCGAGGACCTTGCCGCTCGCCGGGTCGACCCGGACGGTGTAGGAGGTCGTGCCGGAACCGAGGACCTCGACCTCCCAGGCGGCGACGTCACGCTCGTCGTCCCGCTCGTCGTCCAGGTCCACGGAGACCACCGTGCCCGGCCGCTCCTTCAGCGTGGCGTCGATGGCCTGGACGGCCGTCACCTTGCTCGCGGGCGCCCGGTCGGTGCCCCCGTCCGCGAAGGCGACCGCCGCCGCGCCGCCGGTCAGGGCGGTGGCGGTGACGGCGGCGATGAGGATGGTGCGCTTCATGGGAGTCCCCTCCGAATGCGGTTCGTTTCGACGGCACCCACCCTGCCGAGCCCGACCTGAAGCCACGCTGAAGGCACCTGAAGATCGCTTCAGCTTCGGTTTGCCACTCTTGACCCATGCGCCTGCTGATCGTCGAGGACGAAAGACGCCTCGCCCTGTCCCTGGCCAAGGGCCTCACCGCGGAGGGCTACGCGGTCGACGTCGTCCACGACGGCCTGGAAGGACTGCACCGGGCGAGCGAGTCCCCGTACGACCTGGTCGTGCTCGACATCATGCTGCCCGGCATGAACGGCTACCGGGTCTGCTCCGCCCTGCGCGCCGCCGGGAACGACGTGCCGATCCTGATGCTCACCGCCAAGGACGGCGAGTACGACGAGGCGGAGGGCCTGGACACCGGCGCCGACGACTATCTGACCAAACCGTTCTCGTACGTCGTCCTGGTGGCCCGGATCAAGGCGCTGCTGCGCCGCCGGAACACCCCCGGCGCGGCTCCTGTGCTCGCCGTCGGCGACCTGCGGCTGGAGACCGGGGCCCGCCGCGTGCTGCGCGACGGCACCGAGGTGCCGCTCACCGCGAAGGAGTTCGCGGTGCTGGAGCACCTGGCGCTGCGGACCGGCGAGGTGGTCTCCAAGGCCGACATCCTGGAGCACGTCTGGGACTTCGCCTACGAGGGCGACCCGAACATCGTCGAGGTGTACGTCAGCGCGCTGCGCCGCAAGCTCGGCGCCGGGCTGATCCGTACCGTGCGGGGCGCCGGTTACCGGCTGGAGGCGCCGCGATGAGGCGGCCGTTCGGCTCGGTCCGGGCGCGGGCCACGCTGGCCGCGACGGTCGTGGTGGCCGTGGTGCTGATCGCGGCCGGCGCGGCCGTCCTGCTGTCGTTGCGCACCACCCTGGAGAGCCGGGCCGACTCGGAGGCCGACGGCGTCGCCCGGCAGATCGCCTCGCGGATCGCCGCGGGCACCGCCTACGCCGATCTGGACCTGCCCGACGCCGAGGACAATCCGGTGCAGGTCGTCGGCGAGGACGGCCGGGTGCTCGCGGTGAGCGAGGGCCTGGAGGCGATCAGCGGCACCGGAGTCTCCGGCGTCGTCCCGGCGGGCGGCCCGGCCGCCGGGCGGGACGCCGAGGACGCCGAGGAGGCGGCAGACGGGGAGAGCGACTTCGACGGCGGGGACGCCGGCGAGCTCGGCGACATCACCTGGCACGGCTCGGGCACGGCCACCGTGGACGGCGAACGCACCGCCCAGCGCTTCGCCGCGGCCGAGGTCACCGACGCCCGGGACCAGGAGGTCCGGGTCTACGCCGGTGCCTCGCTCGCGGCCCAGCAGGAGGCGGTGCGCATCGCGTCCACCGTGATGCTGATCGGGCTGCCCGTGCTGCTCGCGGTGGTGGGCTCGGTGACCTGGCTGGTCACGCGGCGCGCGCTGCGTCCGGTCGAGGGGATCCGCCGGGAGATGGCCGAGATCACGGCCTCCGAGGACCTGTCCCGGCGGGTGCCCGAACCCGGCACCCATGACGAGATCGCCCGTCTGGCCCGCACCACCAACGAGACGCTGGCCGCGCTGGAGACCTCGGTGGAACGCCAGCGCCGGTTCGTCGCCGACGCCTCCCACGAACTGCGCAGCCCGATCGCCTCGCTGCGCACCCAGCTGGAGGTGGCCGCCGCCCATCCGGAGCTGCTGGACCTGGACGGGGCGGTCGAGGACACCGTACGGCTGCAGCGGCTCGCCGCCGATCTGCTGCTGCTGGCCCGGCTGGACGCGGGGGAGCGGCCCGCGGGCACGCCGGTCGACCTGGTGGCGCTGGCCCGGGAGGAGGCGGCGGGGCGGACGCGGGTGACGGTGGTGGCGGACACCGCCGAGGGCGGCCCGCACGTGGCCGGATCTCGTGGGCAGCTGGGTCGGGTGCTCGCCAATCTGCTGGACAACGCCGAGCGGCACGCGCGGTCGGCGGTCACGGTGACGGTGCGCCGGGCGGGGGAGCGCTCGGCGGTGCTGGAGGTCGCCGACGACGGGCACGGGGTGCCGGAGACCGACCGCGAACGGATCTTCGAACGGTTCGTACGACTGGATGACGCGCGCGGCCGCGACGAGGGCGGCGCGGGGCTCGGTCTGGCGATCGCCCGCGATGTCGCCGTCCGGCATGGCGGCACGCTCACCGTCCGTGCGGCGCCGGCCGGCGGAGCTCTGTTCGAGCTCCGCCTGCCAGTGGTCTGATCCTTTGGAAGTACCTGGTCAGGGGCGTCCGCGGTGGCCGCGAAGGTGCTCGGCGATGGGCTTGAGGGCCTTGTCGAGTTCCGTCAGGGCCTCGGGGGAGAGCAGGTCGATGAAATGGCGGCGGACGGACGACACATGGTGCGGGGCGACCTTCTGCATCGTCTCCATGCCGTGTTCGGTGAGTACCGCGTACAGGCCGCGGCGGTCGGACTCGCAGTTCTCGCGACGCACCAGGTTGGCGTTCTCCATCCGGGTGATCTGGTGCGACAGGCGGCTCTTGGACTGGAGGGTGGCGGAAGCGAGGTCGCTCATCCGCATCCGCAGGTCGTCCGACTCGGAGAGGTTCACCAGGATCTCGTAATCGTTCATCGTCAGGCCGAACGGCTGCAGATCCTTCTCGAGCTGGTACGTCAACAGCCTGTTGACCTCCAGGTGGGTGCGCCAGGCGCACTGCTCCGCATCGGTCAGCCAGCGCGTGGCCGTCTCGGTCTCCATGAATGAAGTCTACCTAAGAAGTTGAATGATGAACTAGTCTCGGTGGTGTGACTGTGCGCACGCGTTCGATGTCACACTCCGCAGACTACCGCTCACAGCCCGAAGCGACGCTGGAGGTCTCCCAGCTGTCCGGGAAGGCGCGGTGTCCCGGTCTGCGCCCCGTGTCCTCCGGCCATCCCGCGGCCGGGCACGCCGGCCTGGTGCGGAATCGCCCCCGTGCTCTCCTCGGGCATGAGGGTCTCGGAGGACTGGAGCAGGACGGTACCCGCTCCCACGAACTCGAACTGGTGCTCCTCCCCGGAGGCCCCGCCGAGGCCCGTCATCGCACGTAGACCGCCCAGGACGCCCGTCAGATACCCGTGGTCGTAGTGATGACACGGTGACGGGCAGTCGGCCCAGCCGACGAGTGCCTGCGGGTCCACCCGGATCGGGGGTTCCAGGAACACCACCGGACCGTTAGATGCGGCCACGAACTTCCCGGTTCCGATCAGCGTGAGAAAGCCCGGCACGATCGACTGTTTGAGGGCCAGAGTTGGCTGAAAAGCGAGCAGATTGCCCGCGCGGATCGTCAGATTGCCGTCTTCGAGGTCGAAGGAGTTCACATCGAAGGCCCGGTCGGCGAGCAGCATCTTGCCCGAGCCCTCGGCCACCACCCACTCGCCGGCGTGCAGCGGCGAGTGGAACGACGTGCGCACCAGCCGGTCCAGCCGGCCGTGCCCGACACCGTTGAAGTCGATCGAGCCGTAGTAGGCGATCATCTTCCCCTTCTGCAGGAACCACCGGGTCCCCGTCAGCTCCACGCAGAAGGTGTACGGATTCACGTTGTCGTCGGCCGGCAGGCTCGCGGGGTCGAGGACCGCCGGGCCGCCCGGCGTCGCGTGGGTGCTCACAGCTTCTCCTCCGAGGCCTGGACGTACACCGCGCCGGTTCCGCTCAGCTCCAGCTGGAACGCCTCGCCGGAGCCCCGGCCCACCATGTCCCGCCAGCCCAGCGCGGTCGACAGCTTGTTGCGGACGTCGCCGTGGTGGGCGACGTAGGCCTGCGGGTCCACGTGCACCGGGCGCTGGGGCGAGATCGGGATCTCGAAGACGCCGCCGTGGGCCATCACGGCGACCGCGCCGTGGCCCTTGAGCGTGGTGGTGAACAGCCCCTGCCCGGAGACCTGCCCGCGCACCATGCCCATGACCCCGCCCTGCGAGCCCAGGAACATCGTCCCCTGCTGGAGGGTGCCCTCGAAGGCCAGGAGGCGGTCGGCCTCGACGTACAGGGTGTCGCCGGCGAGGTTGATCACATGGACGTGATGGCCGCCGTGCCCGAACAGGACGGTGCCGCTGCCCTCCACCGTCATCAGGGGCGTGTCCTCGTCGGCGACCCGGCGGCCGATCATCGACATGATCCCGCCCTGGCCGCCGGCGGTGTTGGGCGTGAAGGACACCTCGCCCTGGTAGGCGAGCATCGCGCCGCGCTGGCTGAACAGCCGCTGACCGGGCACCACGGTCGCCTCGACCATCTTCGGGTTGAGCTCCCGGAAGGTCATCACACATCCCCCGCGATCGTGTTCCGCTCGCTGGGCTGCACGTACACCAGCCCGTCGCCCTCGAAGCGGATCTGGAATGCCTCGCCGCCGCCCTCGCCCATCAGGGTGCGGAAGGTCACACCGGACTGGAAGGACTGCCGCAGGCTCCCCTGGTGCGCCACGTACGCCCCCGGGTCGACGGTCAGCGGGTACTGCGGGCTCACCCGGAGCACCACCGCGGGCCCGTCCGAGGTGATCGCCGCCTGGCCGTGCCCCTCGACGGTCGTGGTGAACAGTCCGTTGCCCTGCGAGGCGCCGCGCAGCCCGGTGAAGCTGGTGCCGGTGCGCAGCGTGCCGTCGGTCGCGAGCAGATTGCTCGACTCCACGTACAGCTTGTCGCCCCGCAGGCCGACCAGGTTGATCTCGGACGCCCGGTCCGCGAACCAGCAGGTCCCGTGCCCCTTCACCTCCATCACCGTCATCTGCTCCCCGGTGATCCGCCGGGTCACCATCCCCCGGATGCCCTCACCGCCGCCGCTCAGCTTCTTGAAGGCCATCTGCCCGTCGTACGCGACCATCGAGCCGTTCTTCGCCCTCACGGCGTCCCCGGTCATGTCGACGGCGAGCACCTTGCTGCCCTGAAGTCGGAACATCGCCACGTCTGCGACGGTAACCGCCGGGGCTGTGCGCGGACAGGGTCCCGGGCAGGAGACGGACCCTGAACGAACCCGGAGGCCGCCCCGAGGCGGCCTTGAGCCCGGGCGGCCCCCCTCTCGGGGCTCCCGGCGCCGTTTGCCACAATGGAGCCCGCTTGTGCATCCGTTCACAAAGCGGCTGCGTCCTCAGCGCATTTCCCAGCGACTCCCACCCGAAGGTGACCCGTGGACATCAAGACCGCCAGCGCCCTGCGCCGCCTCCGCCTGGTCTCGGCCCCCGAGGCCGTCTCCTTCCTCGTCCTGCTCGTCTGCTCCGTGCTCAAGCGGACCACGGACTTCAACGCGGTACCGGTGATGGGCGCCGTGCACGGCGTCCTCTTCGTGCTCTACGTGATCTTCTGGGCCGACGCCTGGAACCGCGCCAAGTGGTCCCTCGGCACCGCCGCCCTGTACTTCGTCCTCTCGGTCCTGCCCACCGGCGGCTTCTTCGCCGAGCGCCGGCTCAAGCGGGAGGCCGAGGACGCGGTGATCGCCTCGCGCGCCCGCCACCAGCAGCGGGAAGGGGCCGTGAAGGCATGATCGTCGCCTTCTCCGTGACGCCGCTGGGCGTCGGCGAGGACGTGGGGGAGTACGTCGCCGACGCCGTCCGGGTGGTCCGCGCCTCCGGGCTGCCCCACCGCACCGACGCGATGTTCACCTCGATCGAGGGCGAGTGGGACGAGGTCATGGACGTCGTCAGGCGTGCGGTGGCCGCCGTGGAGGCCCGCGCGCCGCGGGTCTCCCTGGTCCTCAAGGCCGACATCCGGCCCGGGGTGACGGACGGGCTCACCTCCAAGGTGGAGACCGTCGAACGGCACCTCGCCGAGTAGCGCGACCGGTCCCACGCGGACCTCGGTGACGGGCCCGGTGGCGGGCGACGGGCCCGGTGACGGGCCCACTGAGGGGGGCCCACTGACGGGCTCGGTCTACGGGCTCAGTGACGGGCCGTACGGCGCAGATGGTGCCGGACGGCCCGTTGTGCCACCGGGCCCAGCTCCTCCAGCGCCGCCACCAGCGCGCCGAGCTGCTCCAGCGCGTCCAGCGCCGAGCC
Source organism: Streptomyces sp. NPDC001532 (assembly GCF_040298625.1). Taxonomy (NCBI): domain Bacteria; kingdom Bacillati; phylum Actinomycetota; class Actinomycetes; order Kitasatosporales; family Streptomycetaceae; genus Streptomyces; species Streptomyces sp. NPDC001532. Next base: position 31,868 of record NZ_JBEPAL010000004.1, on the reverse strand, counting down.
CGCCCCGGCCGCGTCGACCCCTTCGTACAGCTCGATGCCCACGAAGGACGCCGCCACCGCCCGCGCCAGCCCGGCGGGATCGGTGAGCCCGGCGAACGGCGTCGCCGCCAGCACCCGCACCAGGACCTGCTCGATCTCGTCGATCCACAGCCGCAGACCCGCCGCCGTCGCGGGGCCGAGCGGGGCATGGGTCTGGGCGCCGGCGAGCAGCTGGCCGAGGAGCGCCACATGGCCGTCGGCCCGCTGCTCGTCGTGGATCGCGCGGCCCACCGCCAGCAGCTCGGAGAGGGACGCGACCTCCGCCAGGCGGGGACGGTAGCGCGCGACCACCTGCTCCGCCCCGTACCGGCAGGCCGCCGCGAGCAGCTCGTCGACCGATCCGAAGTGGTAGAAGACCAGCGCCTGGTTGACCCCGGCGGCCGCCGCGATCGTGCGCGCCGAGGTCTTCGCGATGCCCTGCTCGGTGAGCGTGCGCAGCGCGCCTTCGAGGAGCTTGGTCTTGGTCTCCTGCGCCTTGGCCGTCTCCGGGCTCATGCGCGGGACTCCTCGCGGACCGGGCGCAGACCGGGCCGGACGCCGCAGCTTCGGACGTCGGTGTATGTCGCCGTGAAGCTGCCCTCGTAGCCGAAGAGCGGGCCGGCGTAGGCGTTGACGACCCGGACCCGGATGCGGAACCGGCCCGTGGCGTCGTCGTAGGACTCGCGCACCGTTGCCGTCGCCCCGACGAGCGCGGGCACCCTGACGTCCACCGGCCCCTCCCGGAAGCGGTGCTCGCCGGAGCGGATCAGCAGCGAGCCGTCGGGCTCGGCGCGCAAGTGCAGCTCGCTGGCGAGGTGCTGGTGGGTGCCGAGATAGTCGAGGACGCGGGCGCCCTTGGGGCTCAGCACCATCTGGGCGTCGAAGCGGCGGGGGCGGCCGGGCAGCCGGAAGGTTCGCACGAAGCTCACCGTCTCACGGCCGAAGCGGTCGGTGTACGGAACGTTCTCGATGGTGAAGGGGACGTCGCGGCCGGTGCGCGGGAGAAGGATGTTGCGGGTGGCGCCCAGCGCGAGGAACGGCTTGACGAAGGCGCCCCCGTGCCAGATCCGGGTCATCACGCCCCGGCCGGTGCACGCCTCGCCGCTCGCCAGGCCGACCGAGAAGCGGCGCCGCAGCTCCGGGTGGAGCCGGTCGAAGTCGGAGCCCATCACCGTACGGAAGATCGACGTCATCGCGGGTTCTCCAGGGTGCGCAGCAGGCGGGGCGCGCGGACGTGGGTGGGCGGGGTGCGCAGACAGCGGCGGGCGGCCGGGGTGCCGGACAGCGGCTGCTTGAACAGCGCCACGCAGACGGCGACGATCAGCAGCAGCGGGCAGAGGTACGCCATCGACGCGGCGAACGGGCCGAACAGGCGCAGCGCGGAGCCCAGGCCGAGGCCGGTGCAGGCGACCGTGACGACGAGCGCGCGGACGGCCAGCTCGGCGAGCCAGTTGAGCAGCGCACGTTCCGGGGTGATGCCGCGCTCCAGCCACAGGCGGAGCCGGTCGAAGGACCAGGCGGTGGCCCAGCCCATCAGCGGGCGGAACAGGAGCCGGTCGGCGAGCGCGCCGAACGCGCCCCAGCGGGGCCGGTAGTCGTAGCCGGTGAGGAAGCGGACGCCGTCGCCGTCCGGGATGTACCGCCAGTAGCCGCTGCCCTCGGCGAGCAGGGAGAGCGGGTGCGGGGAGGAGAAGCGCAGCGCGGAGGTGCGGGTGCCGTCGGGCCGTTCCCGCTCGCCGGCCGAGACGCCGGTGCCGGCGACGGTGAGGAAGGGCAGCAGGCGGGTGGCGTACCGGAAGCGCTGGGGCTCGCCCTCCGCGCGCGGGAGGTGGGTGATCTCGGTGAAGCGCAGGTCCCAGCGCTGGTGCTGGGACGGCTCCTGGGTGCGGGACCAGAGCCGGTCGAGATCGGCCCGGATCCGGGTCTCTATGTAGAGCCCCATGGTGTTTCCCCCGTTCGACGGTGTTTTGAGCGTCCGCTCAAAATCCTGGAACGGGACGCTACACCTCTTTGAGCGATCGCTCAAAGAGGTGTGCGGCAAAGACATGTCCAGGGCCTGGGACCGAAAGGCGAGACAGGGCTGACCGGCATATGACCGGCCGGTAAGGTCTGATGACGTGCCGAAGCCGCTCAGTCTTCCTTTCGACCCCATCGCCCGCGCCGACGAACTCTGGAAGCAGCGCTGGGGAAGCGTGCCGTCCATGGCCGCGATCACCTCGATCATGCGGGCGCACCAGATCCTGCTCGCCGAGGTGGACGCGGTGGTCAAGCCCTACGGGCTGACGTTCGCAAGGTACGAGGCGCTGGTGCTGCTCACCTTCTCCAAGGCCGGTGAGCTGCCGATGTCCAAGATCGGCGAGCGGCTGATGGTCCACCCGACGTCCGTGACCAACACCGTCGACCGCCTGGTCAGGTCCGGCCTGGTCGCCAAGCGCCCCAACCCCAACGACGGCCGCGGCACCCTCGCCTCCATCACTGACAAGGGCCGCGAGGTGGTCGACGCCGCCACCCGCGACCTGATGGCGATGGACTTCGGCCTCGGGGTGTACGACGCCGAGGAGTGCGGCGAGATCTTCGCGATGCTGCGACCGCTGCGGGTGGCGGCGAGCGATTTCGAGGAGGAGTAGCAGCCGTCAGCACCGGCGGTGTGTTTACCGCTTTGCGGTGATCCGCCGGTCGGCGTAACGATTCGGTTCATCGGCACCGCATGTGCCCCTGGCAATCTCTGGTCGACCGACATTCGGATGATCGGCGTCCGGATTCATCGACCAACAGGGGAAGTGCCTTGTCGAGCATGCGCGAAATCGCCCGTGGCGTGTTGTCCGCCGGCAGCGCCGCGGTTCTCGCCGCCGCCGTGACACTGGGTGTGGCGGGACCGGCCAAGGCCAGTGCCACCGGGACCACCGCCATCGGGAGCTTCAGCTACGACCTGCACGGGGTGGGCGTCAAGGTTCCGGTCGGGTGCTTCCTCACCCACAGCATCAAGGGCTCGGGCAAGCGCATCACCAGTCAGTTCGCGGGCGTCGACTGCGCCGGCCTGGCGGCCACCTTCTCGCAGTTCTGCAACTGGAGGATGGACTTCGCCTACGCGGACACGAACAACAAGACGTACCGGACGTCCCGCGGGGCCACGCACACCGAGTGCAAGGGCGATCCGTTGCGCAGGACCCGTCCGCAGACCTTGCCGAAGTACGGCAAGGCGTGCGCCAAGTTCCATGTGAACGGCAAGCTGCGGGCCACGCAGTGCCACTACATCACCAAGTGAGATCCGGACGGCGCCGGTGGCCCGCCGGTGCCGGCGTCAGGTCGTCGCGGGGCTCGGCTCGGCCTTGTCGACGATCAGGGGCTGCACCTCGCGGGTGAGCTTGCGCTCGACGAAGAAGGCGGCGGTCGGGATGGTGCCGGCCAGCAGCACCCACAGCAGGCGGCCCATCGGCATCTTCGCCTTCGTTCCGAGATCGAAGGCGAAGATCAGGTACAGCACGTACAGCCAGCCGTGGGCGACGCCGACGAGGGAGACGAAGCCGTCGAACCCGTCCATGTCCAGCAGTCGCTTGCCGATCACACCGACCGTCAGAGCGATCAGCAGGACTGCGGTGACGTAGGCCATCACCCGGTAGCGGGTCAGGACGCTCTTCTTCATGGCGTCGAGCGTAGCCGGTGCCTCCCGGCCCCCGAGCCGCGGCCCGCGTGGCCGTGGACACAGTCACCGGCACCCATCGCGGGACGCGGGCTGTCAGCCATCGACATTTACTAGGACGTCCTAGTAAATTCGAAGCATGGACGCTGACGCCATCGAGGAGGGCCGCCGACGCTGGCAGGCCCGGTACGACGCCGCGCGCAAGCGCGACGCGGACTTCACCACGCTCTCCGGCGATCCCGTGGAGCCGGTGTACGGGCCGCGGCCCGGGGACCGCTACGAGGGGTTCGAGCGGATCGGCTGGCCGGGAGAGTACCCCTTCACCCGGGGCCTGTATCCGACCGGCTACCGGGGGCGCACCTGGACGATCCGGCAGTTCGCCGGGTTCGGCAACGCCGAGCAGACCAACGAGCGCTACAAGATGATCCTCGCGGCGGGTGGCGGCGGACTCTCGGTGGCGTTCGACATGCCGACCCTCATGGGCCGCGACTCCGACGACCCGCGCTCGCTGGGCGAGGTCGGGCACTGCGGGGTGGCGATCGACTCAGCCGCCGACATGGACGTCCTGTTCAAGGACATCCCGCTCGGTGACGTCACCACGTCGATGACCATCAGCGGGCCCGCCGTGCCCGTCTTCTGCATGTACCTGGTCGCCGCCGAGCGGCAGGGTGTCGATCCGGGCGTGCTCAACGGCACACTCCAGACGGACATCTTCAAGGAGTACATCGCGCAGAAGGAGTGGCTGTTCCAGCCCGAACCCCATCTGCGGCTCATCGGCGACCTGATGGAGTACTGCGTCGAGCGCATCCCCGCGTACAAGCCGCTGTCCGTCTCCGGCTACCACATCCGCGAGGCCGGCGCGACGGCCGCGCAGGAGCTGGCCTACACCCTGGCCGACGGGTTCGGTTACGTGGAGCTGGGGCTGAGCCGCGGGCTGGACGTCGACGTGTTCGCACCCGGCCTGTCCTTCTTCTTCGACGCGCACGTCGACTTCTTCGAGGAGATCGCCAAGTTCCGCGCGGCGCGCCGGATCTGGGCGCGCTGGATGCGGGACGTGTACGGGGCCAGGAGCGAGAAGGCGCAGTGGCTGCGGTTCCACACGCAGACCGCCGGCGTCTCGCTGACCGCGCAGCAGCCGTACAACAACGTGGTGCGTACCGCGGTGGAGGCGCTGGCGGCGGTGCTCGGCGGGACCAACTCGCTGCACACCAACGCGCTCGACGAGACGCTGGCGCTGCCGAGCGAGCAGGCCGCGGAGATCGCGCTGCGCACCCAGCAGGTGCTGATGGAGGAGACCGGCGTCGCCAACGTCGCCGATCCGCTGGGCGGTTCGTGGTACGTCGAGCAGCTGACGGACCGGATCGAGGCGGACGCGGAGAAGATCTTCGAGCAGATACGGGAGCGCGGACTGCGGGCCCACCCGGACGGGCAGCACCCGATCGGGCCGATCACGTCCGGAATCCTGCGGGGCATCGAGGACGGCTGGTTCACCGGCGAGATCGCCGAGTCGGCGTTCCGGTACCAGCAGGCGTTGGAGAAAGGTGACAAGAGGGTGGTGGGCGTCAACGCGCACCACGGCTCGGTCACCGGCGACCTGGAGATCCTGCGGGTCAGCCACGAGGTGGAGCGGGAGCAGGTCCGCGCGCTCGGATCGCGGCGCGGCGAGCGGGACGAGGCCGCGGTGCGCTCCGCGCTCGACGGCATGCTGGCCGCGGCGCGCGACGGCTCCAACATGATCGAGCCGATGCTGCGGGCCGTCCGCGCGGAGGCCACCCTCGGCGAGATCTGCGGGGTGCTGCGGGACGAGTGGGGGGTGTACACGGAACCGGCGGGATTCTGAGCCGGCCCGGCCGTTCGCCGGCGCCGCGCGGCCGTCGCGCGGCGCCCGGCGCGTGAGGCGGTGTCAGACCGCGGCCCAGCCCAGCAGGAGCAGGCGGGTGAGGCCCTGGACCCACTGCTCGTCCACAGGCTCCGCGCTCACCAGTTCGCGGTGCACCACCGCGCCCGCCACCACGTCGAAGATGAGGTCGGCGGTACGAGCTGCCTCCTCGGGATCCGTCTCGGAAGGCAGCTCGCCGCGTTCCTGGGCGCGTGCGCGGCCCTCCAGGACCAGGCGCTTCTGGCGGTCGACGATGGAGTCGCGGATGCGTCGGCGCAGGGCGTCGTCGCGGGTGGACTCGGCGACCACCGCCATCAGACCGCTCTTCGCCTCCGGCCGGGCCAGGATCGCCGCGAACTGCAGGACCACGCCCTCGATGTCGGCGGCGAGCGTGCCGCGGTCGGGCAACCGCATCTCGTCGAAGAGTTCGGCCACCGCGTCGACGACCAGTTCGTTCTTGCCCGCCCAGCGGCGGTACAGCGTCGTCTTCGCCACCCCGGCGCGGGTCGCCACGTCGCCGAGGGTCAGTTTCGACCAGCCCAGTTCGACCAGCGCCGCCCGGGTCGCGGCCAGGATCGCGGCGTCGGCGGTGGCGCTGCGCGGGCGTCCGGCCCGTCCGGCGGTGGTGCGGCTCTGCATGGCCCCGACCATATCCGGCACTTTCCGGACGGTCCGTACGCCCGCGCAGTGAGGGAGATCACCGACGCGTGGTCACGGCCGGGCCCTCGGCGGTATTACGCTACGACTCGTAGCGAAAGCGTGTGCGCGGCACACCTGAGCGACGACCACTGGGCGTGGGGTGGGGACCCGGCGCCGGCTTTCACATCGTTTTTCACAGACGCGCGCGAACGGGGGAGGATAGACGCATGCAGCCACGGAACATGTCCATGAGCGGCGTCGTCGACCTCGCCGCGGTCAAGGCGGCCCAAGAGGCCAAGGCCAAGGCCGAGCAGGCGCGCGCCCAAGCGGCCCGCCAGGGCGGGGGCGGGGCCGTCTCCCCGGCCGATCTCGTCATCGACGTCGACGAGGCCACCTTCGAACGCGACGTCCTCCAGCGCTCCACCGAAGTCCCGGTCGTCATCGACTTCTGGGCCGAGTGGTGCCAGCCCTGCAAGCAGCTGAGCCCGGTCCTGGAGCGGCTGGCCGTCGAGTACGACGGGCGCTTCCTGCTCGCCAAGATCGACGTCGACGCCAACCAGATGCTGATGCAGCAGTTCGGGATCCAGGGGATCCCGGCCGTCTTCGCGGTCGTCGCGGGGCAGGCGCTGCCGCTCTTCCAGGGCGCGGCGGGCGAGGCGCAGATCCGCGAGACCCTCGACCAGCTGGTCGCCGTCGCCGAGCAGCGCTTCGGTCTGACCGGCCTCACCGTCGACCCGGAGGCCGAGCCGGGCGCCGCCGAGGCGCCCGTCCAGCCGGTGGGCCCGCACGAGGCGACGCTGAACGCCGCCGCGCGGGCGCTGGACGCCGGTGACCTGGGCGGGGCCGTCCAGGCGTACAAGAACGTGCTGGCCGACGACCCGGCCAACCCGGAGGCGAAACTCGGTCTGTCGCAGGCCGAGTTGCTCCAGCGGGTGCAGGGCCTGGACCCGCAGCAGGTCCGCAAGGACGCCGCGGAGAAGCCGGCCGACGTGCAGGCGCAGATCGCCGCGGCCGACCTGGACCTCGTCGGCGGTCATGTCGAGGACGCGTTCGGACGGCTCATCGACACCGTCGGCCGCACCTTCGGCGACGACCGGGACACCGTACGGCTGCGGCTGCTGGAGCTGTTCGAGGTGGTCGGGGCCGACGATCCGCGGGTGACCGCGGCCCGCAGGGCGTTGGCGCGCGCCCTGTTCTAAGAGTGGCGAAAGCCGCCGAGGCAGCACCTGAGCGGCCGCGCTTTACCAAATCTTGGTAATCGCGGCCGCTGTTACTGCCAGTAAGTCGCAGGCCTTCTTCTGTCGGGTTCCGTCCCGACTTTCCTTCTTTGTCACCCCCGTCGAGGCCACCCAGTGTCGCCGAGCGAGACCGGGGGGTCGTTGTTCGGTTATCCGGCCGTTACTAGCGAGTAACGAACCCCCTTGTGCGGGCGGCGAGAATGCACCACGATCGGCGACGCTCGGTCCATTCCCGCACCCCGACAGCCGGTCGGGTCAAGGGATTTCCTGGGTCCCCACCGAGCAGAGCCCGACGGCGGTGCCGTCGGCTCTTGGGCAGGGGGGTCTTCGCCGGTAGGCGAAGCCTGTCCGGCAGGGTTGTGCGTGATGCGTGTCAGGCGCGACCAGTGGTTGTCGCTCGGGGGTGATCGCCGGTGATTCGGGCGCGGTACGCGCCGCCGAGCGCGGGCGCTCTCCTTCCCGAGGACGTAGCACTTCTCCCATCCCTGCCCGGCTGAGCCGCCGATCCGGGGGCCAGTCAGGTCAGGAGATGTACGTCCGAGAAGGAGGAAATATGGAGTCCCAGGTGCGTGGCGGGACCAGATGGAAGCGGTTCGCCGTGGTCATGGTGCCCAGCGTGGCCGCCACGGCTGCGATAGGCGTCGCCCTCGCGCAGGGTGCTCTCGCCGCGTCGTTCAGCGTTTCCGGACAGTCTTTCAAGGTGACGACCGAGCAGCTCGACGGCACGGGCTTCGTGCAGTACGGCGCTCTCGACGAGGGCTACACGCTCGACGGCAAGAAGACGGTTCACCCCGTCGCCGTCTCGGCGTTCAAGTCCGCGACCATCAAGAACATGTGTCAGTCGGTCGTCACGCCGAACATCCCGGTGCTCGGCAACGTCAGCCTGATTCTGCGGGCGGGCCAGGGTGACACCCCGGTCAAGGCCGAGAACCTGTACATCGACGTCGCCGAGCTGGAAGGCGACGCCGTCTTCCGTGGCATCGACATCGGTGTGGCCGCCAAGGACGCCGCCAAGGGTCCGGGCATGAAGGGCGGCAAGGAGCAGTCGAACCCGTACGGCTTCGCGCAGCAGGCCGACTCGGTCACCCTGACGGACGTGAAGCAGACGGCGTGGGCGACCACCGCCGGCACCTTCAAGCTCAGCGGCCTGAAGATGTCGCTGTCGACGGGTGTCAAGGAGTGCTACTAAGCACTCGCTGACGGGCGGGGGCGCCGCCGGCACCCCCGCCCGTCCACTCTCCAACTCTGCACTACGCAGTACCACTCACCACGGCAACGCCGTTCCAGGGAGCTGTTTTCCATGAGCGCCGAGACTCCTGCCGCACCCGGCCACGACGAGCACTACCTCCGGGTCTTTCGGCGGAACTTCCGCGCCTGGCGGGGCACCCGGCCGTTCTGGGCCGGTCTGTTCGTCATGCTCGGCGGACTCCCCATCGCCTACTTCCCGTACGCGAACCTCCGGCTCGGCCATCTGACGCTGGCGATGGCCACCACCGCGGGTGCCGGGTCCCTGATCATCGGCGTGCTCCTCGTCGTCCTGGGCGTCAGCCTCTGGTTCCAGAAGCACGTGCGGGTCTTCGCGGGTGTGGCGGCGATCCTGCTGGCGCTGGTGTCCATCCCCGTCTCCAACCTCGGCGGCTTCCTCATCGGCTTCCTGTTCGCCCTCATCGGCGGCGCGATGGCCGTCTCCTGGGCCGAGGACGCGCCGCCGGCGCCGCGTAAGACGGACTTCGAGGCAGCCGGCACCGCCCCCGAGGGCGCGGTCGCCCACGACCCGTCCCCCGGCCCGGTCACGGACACGGTGGGTGCAACCGACGATCTGTCAGGAACGAGCCCCGGCAACGAGGCGAACGGGAGGCACAGTGCCGGCTGACGAGGTGACCCACGGGGCTGATGTGGACGAGTCCCGTGTGAGAACCGGGCCGCGCCACGCGGCACCCAAGAAGCCGCTGTTCACCAGGCTCCACATGCCTGCCGGAAAGGCCATAGCCCTCGCGGCGATGCCGACCGCGGTCCTGATGGGGATGGGGTTCACGCCGAAGCTCGCCCTCGCCGAGGACCAGCCGGCGTCGCGCAGTCTGACGGCCGACGAGTACAAGGACTGCGTCGCGGCCCTGGAAGGCGCCGAGAACGGCGAGACCGCCACGGCCACGCCGTCCCCGTCCGCCTCGGCGAGCGAGGACGCGTCGGACGGCGGCGCCGAGCCGACCCCGTCGGCGACGTCCGGGGACGGCTCCCCGGACGCGGAGGAAGGCTCCTCGGGTGAGGACTCTTCGGCGGATTCAGGTTCCGCCGACGAGCCCGCACCCGCGCCGTCCGCCTCCGCCGAGGGGAGTGCGACCAAGGCGCCCGAGAGCGCGGCGACGCCCGCGCCCTCGCCGTCCGAGACGCAGAAGGGCGTGCTGGAGACCATCGGCGACACGGTCACCGGTGTGGTCGACGGAGTCGTCGACGGCATCACCGGCGGCGGCGCCGAGGAGAGTCCGAGCCCCACGCCGTCCCCGTCCGCCTCGGCCACCCCGAGCCCGAGCGCGAGCCAGGGCGGTGACCCGGCGAGCGGTGACACCGGCGGCGAGGACCCGGTCGAGGAGACCACCGACGAGGTCACCGACGCGGTGGAGGACACCGAGGCGGGCGCCGGGGACGCGCTTCCCGAGGCGACGCAGGAGGCGACCGAGGCCCCGGAGGCCACGGCCACTCCCTCGCCGTCGGCGAGCGCCACCACCGACGTCGACGACTGCCCGGTCGCCACGGACGCGGAGGGCGGGGTCGACAACCCGGTTCCGCTGCCCGACGACCCGTGGTACCTGGACGCCAGTTCGCTGACGCTGAAGGGCGCCTCGTACAAGGGCATCGTCGAGGTGCGGACCGCCAACGGCACGGTCAAGAAGGTGCTGAAGTACGTCATATCCAACGGCACCGACATCGGCGACCTGCACCAGACGGTGAAGGACGAGCTGACCGGCAAGACGTACCACGTGCAGGCCGCCAAGGGCTCGACGTCGACCATCACCGACGGCGACACGGTGATGTACACCGAGAGCATCTCCGGCAACCTGCTCGGTCTGATACCGATCACGTTCGACCCGGGGCACCCGCCGCCGCTGGACATCCCGCTGATCTACTTCACCAAGGTGAAGGTGGTGCAGGCCGGCCAGTTCGGCGGCACCCTGCACGTCCCCGGGCTGCATCAGTACATCACCGACTGAACAGCCCCCACAGTCCCGTCCGGGAGCCGCGAAAGCACCGAGGGCGCCCCCTGTCGCAGGGGGCGCCCTCGGTGTCGTACCGGACGGCGGCGCGTCAGTCGCGGTCGCCCTCGCCCAGGTGGTGCACCCGGACCATGTTGGTGGTGCCGGGGACGCCGGGGGGCGAGCCGGCGGTGATGACCATGATGTCGCCCGGGTTGAAGCGCTTGAGCTTCATGACCTCCTGGTCCACCAGGTCGACCATCTCGTCGGTGCTGTTCACGAACGGCACGACGTAGGGCTCCACGCCCCAGCTGAGCGCCAGCTGGTTGCGGGTGGACTCCTCGGTGGTGAACGCCACGATCGGCTGGGAGGCGCGGTAGCGCGAGAGCCGGCGGGCGGTGTCACCGGACTTGGTGAAGGCGACCAGGCCGCGGCCGCCGAGGAAGTCGGCGATCTCGCAGGCCGCGCGGGCCACCGAACCACCCTGCGTCCGCGGCTTCTTGCCCGGCACCAGCGGCTGGAGGCCCTTGGACAGCAGCTCCTCCTCGGCAGCCTGGACGATCTTCGACATCGTCTTGACGGTCTCGATCGGGTACGCGCCCACGCTGGACTCGGCGGAGAGCATGACCGCGTCGGCGCCGTCCAGGATCGCGTTGGCCACGTCGGAGGCCTCGGCGCGGGTCGGACGGGAGTTGGTGATCATCGACTCCATCATCTGGGTCGCCACGATCACCGGCTTGGCGTTGCGGCGGCACAGCTCGATGAGCCGCTTCTGCACCATCGGGACCTTCTCGAGGGGGTACTCGACGGCCAGGTCGCCGCGCGCGACCATCACACCGTCGAACGCCATCACGACGTCCTCCATGTTGTCGACCGCCTGCGGCTTCTCCACCTTGGCGATGACGGGGACGCGGCGGCCCTCCTCGTCCATGACCCGGTGGACGTCGGCGACGTCCTTGGCGTCCCGGACGAACGACAGCGCGACCAGGTCGCAGCCCATGCGCAGCGCGAACCGCAGGTCCTCGATGTCCTTCTCGGACAGCGCGGGCACGTTGACGGCCGCGCCGGGCAGGTTGATGCCCTTGTGGTCGGAGATGACACCGCCCTCGATGACGATCGTCCTCACCCGCGGGCCCTCGACGTCCAGGACCTTCAGCTCGACGTTGCCGTCGTTGATCAGGATCTGGTCGCCGCGCGCGACGTCGCCGGGCAGACCCTTGTAGGTCGTGCCGCAGATCGTCTTGTCACCCGGGACGTCCTCGGTGGTGATGGTGAACTCGTCACCACGCACCAGCTCGACCGGCCCCTCGGCGAAGGTCGCCAGCCGGATCTTCGGGCCCTGGAGGTCGGCGAGCACACCGATGGCCCTGCCGGTCTCCTTGCCGGCGGCCCGGACGCGGTCGTACCGCCCCTGGTGCTCGGCGTGGGTGCCGTGGCTGAAGTTGAAGCGGGCCACGTTCATGCCGGCTTCGATCAGGGCGACCAGTTGCTCGTGGGAGTCGACCGCGGGGCCGAGAGTACAGACGATTTTCGAACGGCGCATGGGGCGATCCTATCGGTTTGTTTCGCTGCGGAATATTCCGGCTGGCGGAAAATACAAAAGGGCGGGATGCCGCTCAAGTGAGATTCGATGAGCCATTAACCAGCGCGTACGTCTGAGTCGCAATCTCCAGTTCCTCGTCGGTCGGTACTACGGCAACTGCGACCCGCGCGTACTCGGGCGAGATCAGCCGCGGTTCGCTTCCGCGTACGGCGTTCAGCTCGCCGTCGACCGCCAGTCCCAGCTCCTCCAGGCCCGCCACGGCCGCCTCCCGCACGGGCGCCGCGTTCTCGCCGACGCCGGCGGTGAAGGCCACCGCGTCCACCCTGCCGAGCACGGCGTAATAAGCGCCGATGTACTTCTTCAGCCGGTGAATGTAGATGTCGAAGGCGAGTTGCGCCTGTTCGTCACCTTCATCCACCCGTCGGCGGATCTCCCGCATGTCGTTGTCACCGCACAGTCCGATCAAGCCGCTCTTCTTGTTGAGAAGAGTGTCGATCTCGTCGGTGGACATTCCGCCGACACGCATCAAATGGAAGATGACGGCCGGATCCATGTCGCCGGAGCGGGTACCCATCACCAGCCCCTCCAAAGGCGTCAGTCCCATGGAGGTGTCCACGCAGCGGCCGCCGCGCACCGCCGAGGCGGACGCCCCGTTGCCCAGGTGCAGCACGATCACGTTCACCTCCTCCGGCGCCCTGCCCAGCAGCTTCGCGGTCGCGCGCGAGACATAGGCGTGCGAGGTGCCGTGGAAGCCGTAGCGGCGGATGCGGTGCTCGTCGGCCGTCTTGACGTCGATCGCGTAGCGGGCGGCCGACTCCGGCATCGTGGTGTGGAACGCGGTGTCGAACACGGCGACCTGAGGCAGGTCCGGCCGCAGCGCCCGCGCGGTGCGGATGCCGGTGAGGTTCGCCGGGTTGTGCAGCGGCGCCACCGGGATCAGCCGCTCGATCTCGGCGAGCACGGTGTCGTCGATGACGGTCGGCTCGGTGAAGTGCTTGCCGCCGTGCACCACCCGGTGGCCGATCGCGGCCAGTTCGGGCGAGTCCAGGCCGAGGCCGTCCTCGGCCAGCCGCTCGGAGACGGCCTTCAGGGCGGCCTCGTGGTCGCGGATCGGCTCGGTCCACTCATGGGTCTCGTCGGCGGCGACCAGGGTGTGCCTGATCCGGGAGGTCTCCTCACCGATGCGCTCGACGAGCCCCACCGCCAGCCGGCTGCTGTCGCTCATGTCGAGCAGCTGGTACTTCACCGACGAGGAGCCGGAGTTGAGGACGAGGACACGGGTCGAGCTCACTGGTCGGACGCCTTCTCGGTCGGGGACTGGGCCTGGATCGCCGTGATGGCGACGGTGTTGACGATGTCCTGGACGAGCGCGCCCCGGGACAGGTCGTTGACGGGCTTGCGCAGACCCTGGAGCACCGGGCCGACGGCGATCGCGCCGGCCGAGCGCTGCACGGCCTTGTAGGTGTTGTTGCCGGTGTTGAGGTCCGGGAAGATCAGCACGCTGGCCTGGCCGGCCACCTCGGAGCCGGGCAGCTTGGTCGCGGCGACCGAGGGCTCGACGGCGGCGTCGTACTGGATCGGCCCCTCGATCCTCAGATCGGGCCGGCGGGCGCGGACCAGCTCGGTGGCCTCGCGCACCTTGTCCACGTCGGCGCCGGAGCCGGAGGTGCCGGTGGAGTACGACAGCATCGCGATCCGCGGCTCCACCCCGAACCGGGCGGCCGTGGTCGCCGACTGCACGGCGATGTCGGCCAGCTGCTCGGCGTCGGGGTCCGGGTTGACCGCGCAGTCGCCGTAGACGAGGACCTTGTCGGCGAGGCACATGAAGAAGACCGAGGAGACGATGCTCGCCTCCGGCTTGGTCTTGATGATCTCGAAGGCCGGGCGGATGGTCGCGGCGGTGGAGTGCACCGAGCCGGACACCATGCCGTCGGCCAGCCCTTCCTGCACCATCAGCGTGCCGAAGTAGTTCACGTCGGAGACGACGTCGTAGGCCAGCTCCACGGTGACGCCCCGGTGGGCGCGCAGCGCCGCGTACTGCTCGGCGAAGGCGTCCCGCAGCTCGGAGGTGGCCGGGTCGATCAGCTGGGTGTCGCCGAGGTCGATGCCGAGGTCGGCGGCCTTCTTGCGGATGCGGTCCTCGGGGCCGAGCAGCGTCAGCTCGCAGACGCCCCGGCGCAGCAGCACCTCGGCGGCGTGCAGCACCCGCTCCTCGGTGCCCTCCGGCAGCACCACCCGGCGGCGGTCGGCGCGAGCCTGCTCCAGCAATTTGTGCTCGAACATCATCGGCGTGACCCGGTCGCTGCTCGGCGCGGACACCCGCTTGAGCAGGTCGCCGGTGTCGACGTACCGCTCGAAGAGGCCGAGCGCGGTCTCCGCCTTGCGCGGGGTGGCCGCGTTGAGCTTGCCCTCCAGGGAGAACAGCTGCTCGGCGGTGGGGAAGCTGTTGCCGGACACCGAGAGCACCGGGGTGCCGGGGGCGAGGCGGGCGGCGAGGGTGAGGACGTCGTCGTTCGGCACCTCGTTCAGGGTGAGCAGGACGCCGGCTATCGGCGGGGTGCCGGCGCTGTGCGCGGCCAGCGAGCCCACCACCAGGTCGGCCCGGTCGCCGGGGGTCACCACCAGGCAGCCCGGGGTCAGGGCGCCCAGGAAGTTCGGCAGCATGGCGCCGCCGAAGACGAAGTTCAGCGCGTCCCTGGCGAGTCCCGAGTCGTCGCCGAGCAGCACCTTCGCGCCGAGCGTGTGGGCGATCTGGGAGACGGTCGGCGCGGACAGGGCGGGCTCGTCGGGCACCACGAAGCAGGGCACCGGGAGCCGGTCGGCGAGCCGCTCGGCGATCTCGTCGCGGTCCTCGCGCGCGACCCGGTTGGTGACCATGGCGAGGACGTCGCAGCCCAGGCCGTCATAGGCGCGGTAGGCGTTGCGGGTCTCGGCGAGCACCGACTCCGCGGTCTGCTTGCGGCCGCCGACCACCGGGATCACGGACGCGGCGAACTCGTTGGCGAGCCGGGCGTTGAGGGACAGCTCGTCGGGGAACTGGGTGTCGGCGAAGTCGGTGCCGAGGACCAGGACGACGTCGTAGTCGCGGGCGACCAGGTGGAAGCGGTTGACGAGGGTGGAGACCAGCTCGTCGGTGCCGCGTTCGGCCTGGAGCGCGGAGGCCTCCTGGTGGTCCAGACCGTAGACGGTCGCCGGGTCCTGGGACAGCCGGTAGCGGGCGCGCAGCAGCTCGAAGAGGCGGTCGGGCCCGTCGTGGACGAGGGGACGGAAGACGCCCACCCGGTCGACCTGGCGGGTCAGGAGTTCCATGACCCCCAGCTCGACGACCTGGCGGCCGTCGCCGCGGTCGATACCGGTCACGTACACGCTGCGCGTCACGCGTGCTCTCCGTTTCGTCTCGGGTGGCCTACAAAAATCGCCCACCGAGGTGAGCAGAACCCTCTTGACAATACCCCCGGCGCTGGATAAGGCGCCCGTCAAGAGTGGTGCGCCGCGGCGGGGTGTGGGACGTGGAACAATCGGTAGTGGCTCACCGGTGTCAACAGCGAGCAGGAGACACAGCACGATGCGTATCGGAGTTCTCACCGCAGGCGGCGACTGCCCCGGCCTGAACGCAGTGATCCGGTCGGTCGTGCACCGAGCGGTCGACAACTACGGTGACGAGGTCATCGGCTTCGAGGACGGCTACGCGGGCCTTCTGGACGGCCGCTACCGCACCCTCGATCTGAACGCGGTCAGCGGCATCCTCGCCCGCGGCGGCACCATCCTCGGCTCCTCCCGGCTGGAGCGCGACCGGCTGCGCGAGGCCTGCGAGAACGCCGGCGACATGATCCAGAACTTCGGCATCGACGCGCTGATCCCGATCGGCGGCGAGGGCACGCTCACCGCGGCCCGGATGCTGTCCGACGCCGGGCTGCCCGTGGTCGGTGTACCGAAGACCATCGACAACGACATCTCCTCCACCGACCGCACCTTCGGTTTCGACACCGCCGTCGGCGTCGCCACCGAGGCCATGGACCGCCTCAAGACCACCGCCGAGTCCCACCAGCGGGTGATGGTCGTCGAGGTGATGGGTCGGCACGCCGGCTGGATCGCGCTGGAGTCCGGCATGGCCGCCGGCGCCCACGGCATCTGCCTGCCCGAGCGCCCCTTCGACCCCGCCGACCTGGTCAAGATGGTCGAGGAACGATTCGCCCGCGGGAAGAAGTTCGCCGTGATCTGCGTCGCCGAGGGCGCCCATCCCGTCGACGGGTCCATGGACTACGGCAAGGGCGCGATCGACAAGTTCGGTCACGAGCGCTTCCAGGGCATCGGCACCGCCCTCGCCTACGAGCTGGAGCGCCGCCTCGGCAAGGAGGCCAAGCCGGTCATCCTCGGCCACGTCCAGCGCGGCGGCGTCCCGACCGCGTACGACAGGGTCCTCGCCACCCGCTTCGGCTGGCACGCCGTGGAGGCCGCCCACCGCGGCGAGTTCGGCCGGATGACCGCGCTGCGCGGCACCGACGTCGTGATGGTGCCGCTGGCGGAGGCGGTGACCGAGCTGAAGACGGTCCCCAAGGACCGCATGGACGAGGCGGAGTCGGTCTTCTAGGCCCCCGGACCGCGGCGCCCCCGCCGGGCTCACGCTCAGGCGGTGTGCCGCTGCACGGTCGTCCAGAAGTACTCCACGATCCGGTCGACGAACTCCCGGCCGGACTCGTCGGCGTCGCCGCTGCCGCCGCCCCAGCTGAGGGTGGCCACCATGTGCCCCTGGTAGTCCTGGTGCAGTTCCTGCAGGGCGCTCTCCAGGATCTGCTTGTCCAGCGGCACGACCTTGCCCACCGGACGGACGTACGCCTGCCAGCGCGTGGTCACCGCGCTGCGCAGCAGGTCGGCGAGCTTGGTCTCGCGGCCGGTGACCGCGACGAAGGCCGGCAGGTCGAGGTCGAGCAGCTCGGCGAGGGCCGCGGACTGCCGGTCGGTGCCGCGCCACTCGTCGTGCTCTTCCATCCGCAGATACGCGAGCAGTTCCAGGCCGACCGCGCGGGCGACGTCCTCCGGGGCGAGCCCGCGGGCGATGCGGTGCTCCTTCAGCGTCCGCGGGCTGCCTATCAGCTCGCCCGGCGAACACCACAGCACCCCGGCCAGCGCGGTCAGCTCGGGGCTGCTGGGGCTGGACACCCCGCGCTCCCAGGCGATCACCAGATCCGGGGTCACGTACGGCAGTCCGTAGGACGCCCGCATGCCGTAGGCGACATGCTCGGGCCCCATACCGAGGGCTGCCCGCAGCCGGCGGGCGGCGAGGGCGTTGAAGGGCGGGGCGGGCTGGTTCGGTTGAGCTGAGGGTCGGCGCACGGTGCACCAACGTAGGGGTCCGGGGGGCCTGTTGACTACGGTCTGTCCGGCCACAATCACAGATCGTAGGAACGTACGGTTTTGGCCGTGGCCGACGTACTACTGCTCGGTCACCCCTTGACGACTCGGCGTGATCCCTCAGCGGCCGCGGGTCGCGCCGGTCACCCAGCGGTACACCAGCTCGGGTCGCCCCACCTGCCCGTACAGCGGGCTGCGCACCGCCCGCCCGGCGTCCACCAGGTGCTCCAGATAGCGCCGGGCGGTGATCCGCGAGATCCCCACCGCCTCCGCCAGCGCGGTCGCGGTCAGCCCGTCGCCGGACTCGCGCAGCGCGGCCGTGACGCGTTCCAGCGTGGGCGCGCTCAGGCCCTTGGGCAGTGCGGCCGGGCCCGGGGCGCGCAGGGTGGCGAGCGCGCGGTCGACCTCGTCCTGTCCGCTGGCCTCGCCGGCCGTGCCGCGGAACTCGGCGTAGCGGATCAGGCGGTCGCGCAGGGTGGCGAAGGTGAACGGCTTCAGCACGTACTGGACGACGCCCAGCGAGACGCCCTCGCGGACCACCGCCAGGTCCCGGGCCGACGTCACCGCGATGACGTCCGCGTGATGCCCGGCCGCCCGCAGCGAGCGGGCCAGCTGGAGGCCGTGGGTGTCCGGCAGGTGCAGGTCGAGCAGGATCAGGTCCACCGGCGTCCGGTCCAGGGCCCGGCGGGCCTCGGCCCCGGTGTGCGCGGTGCCGACGGCGGCGAAGCCCGGGACCCGGCCCACGTACATCACATGCGCGTCGGCGGCGACCGGGTCGTCCTCCACCACGAGCACGCGGATCGGCTGCTGCTCCGGGGCCGTCATGCGTCACCTCCGGACAGCGGTCCGGTCGTGGCGGAGGCCGCGGACGTGGCCGGTGTGCGCAGCGGCATCCGCACCTCGAACTCGGCGCCGCCCCCGGCGGCCCCGGCGACCGTCAGGGCGCCGGTGTGCCGGTGCACGGCCTGGCGGACCAGGGCGAGGCCCAGGCCCCGGCCGGCGGGCCCGGCCGGCTTGGTGGTGAAGCCCCGCTCGAAGACCTGGTCGGCCTGGGAGGGGTGCACGCCCGAGCCGGTGTCCGAGACCCGCAGCACCAGGTCGCCGTCCTCGGTGTACGCCGCGACGGTGACCCGTGCCCGCGGGCTGCCCTGGGCCGCGTCCACCGCGTTGTCGATCAGGTTGCCGAGAATGGTCACCAGATCGCGGGACGGCAGGTCCGCCGGCAGCACTCCGTCGTCCAGCCGGCTGTCCCGCGACACCACCAGTTCCACGCCCCGCTCGTGCGCCTGGGCCGTCTTGCCCAGCAGCAGCGCGGCCAGCACCGGCTCGCCGACGGCCGCGACCACCCGGTCGGTGAGGGCCTGGGCCAGCTCCAGCTCGGCGGTGGCGAAGGCGACGGCCTCCTCGGCGCGGCCCAGCTCGATCAGGGAGACGACGGTGTGCAGCCGGTTGGCCGCCTCGTGGGCCTGGGAGCGCAGCGCCTGGGTGAAACCGCGCTCGGAGTCCAGCTCGCCCATCAGCGACTGGAGTTCGGTGACGTCGCGCAGGGTGACGACGGTGCCCCGGCGCTCGCCGCCGGAGACCGGGGAGGTGTTGACCGCCAGTACGCGGTCGGTGGTCAGATGCACCTCGTCCACCCGTGGCTCCGAGGCCAGCAGTGCGCCGGTCAGCGGCGCGGGCAGGCCCAGCTCCGCCACCGAGCGGCCGACCACGTCGCCGTCGACGCCCAGCAGTTCCCGGCCGCCGTCGTTGATCAGCGCCACCCGGTACTGCCCGTCCAGCATCAGCAGGCCCTCGCGCACGGCGTGCAGCGCGGCCTGGTGGTAGTCGTGCATCCGGCTCAGCTCGGCCGCGTTCATCCCGTGGGTGTGCCGGCGCAGCCGGGCGTTGACGACGTAGGTACCGATCGCGCCGAGCGCCAGCGCGCCCGCCGCCACCGCGAGCAGCGCGGTCAGCTGGCCCCGGGCCCGCTCACTGATCGCCTCCACCCGGATGCCGGCGCTGACCAGGCCGACGATCCGCTTGTCCTCGTCCTCGACCGGGGTGACCGCGCGCACGGACGGGCCGAGCGTGCCGGTGTAGGTCTCGGTGAACGTCTCGCCCCGCAGGGCCCGCTCGGTGTGGCCGAGGAAGCGCTGCCCTATCTCGGTCTCCAGCGGGTGGGTCCAGCGGATGCCCTCGGGATTCATGATCGTGACGAAGTCGACCTCGGTGTCGCGCATGACCCGCACCGCGTACGGCTGGAGCGCGGCCGTCGGGTCGGGGGTGCGGATCGCCTCCCGGACGGACGGGGAGTCGGCGACCGCGCGGGCCACCGCGGCGGCCTGGCGGCCCGCGGCCTCCTCGGCCTGCCGGGCGTCGCTGACGTAGGTGAACAGCGCGTACCCGGCGACCACCACCGCGATCAGCACGGCCTGCATGGCGAAGAGCTGGCCGGCCAGGCTGCGGGGCCGGGGGAGGGGCGGGAGGCGCATGCCCTCAGTCTGCCTGTCCGCCTCGGCGTGAACTCAATGAACGCAAGGGTGACCGCCCTCACACGGCGGGAGATAGTCACGGCATTCCCCGTCCGGACATCCCCCGGACCTTCCCCCGGACGTGAGCCGCACGCCGGTGATGCCGACGACGTCGTCAAGGAGGGCAGCTGTGACCAGCACACCCGAAACGGCCCCTGCCGCACCCACCGCACCCCCCGCCAGGCGGGACCGCACCCACTATCTCTACATCGCGGTGATCATCGCGGTGGCGCTCGGTATCGCCGTGGGCCTGGCCGCTCCCGACTTCGCGGTCGAGCTGAAGCCCATCGGCACCGGCTTTGTGAACCTGATCAAGATGATGATCTCGCCGATCATCTTCTGCACGATCGTGCTCGGGATCGGCTCGGTCCGCAAAGCCGCGAAGGTCGGCGCCGTCGGCGGCATCGCCCTCGGCTACTTCCTGGTGATGTCCCTGGTGGCGCTGGCCATCGGCCTGGTCGTCGGCAACATCCTGGAGCCCGGCACCGGCCTCGCGGTCACCGACGCCGTCAAGGACGCCGGACACGCGCAGATCGACTCCGAGGCCAAGGGCACCACCGAGTTCCTGCTCGGCATCATCCCGACCACGATCGTCTCCGCCTTCACCGAGGGCGAGGTCCTGCAGACCCTGCTCATCGCGCTGCTCGCCGGGTTCGCGCTGCAGGCCATGGGCTCCGCCGGGCAGCCGATCCTGCGCGGCGTCGAGCACATCCAGCGGCTGGTCTTCCGCATCCTCGCCATGGTGATGTGGGCCGCCCCGATCGGCGCGTTCGGCGCCATCGCGGCCGTCACCGGCTCCGCGGGCCTCGACGCGCTGAAGAGCCTCGCGGTCCTGATGCTCGGCTTCTACGTGACCTGCTTCCTCTTCGTCTTCCTGGTGCTCGGCGCGCTGCTGCGGATCGTCTCCGGACTGAACGTCCTGGCCCTCTTCAAGTACCTGGGCCGCGAGTTCCTGCTGATCCTGTCGACGTCCTCGTCGGAGTCCGCGCTGCCGCGGCTCATCGCCAAGATGGAGCACCTCGGCGTCAGCAAGCCGGTGGTCGGCATCACCGTCCCGACCGGCTACTCCTTCAACCTCGACGGCACCATGATCTACATGACCATGGCGTCGCTGTTCATCGCCGACGCGATGGGGACGCCGATGTCGGTCGGCGAGCAGATCCCGCTGCTGCTGTTCCTGCTGGTCGCCTCCAAGGGCGCGGCGGGTGTCACCGGCGCGGGCCTGGCCACGCTCGCCGGCGGTCTCCAGTCGCACAAGCCGGCGCTGGTGGACGGCATCGGGCTGATCGTCGGCATCGACCGCTTCATGAGCGAGGCGCGGGCGCTGACCAACTTCGCGGGCAACGCGGTCGCCACCGTGCTGATCGGCACCTGGACCAAGGAGATCGACAAGGAGCGGGTGGCGGAGGTGCTGGCCGGGCGGGCGCCGTTCGACGAGAAGACCCTGCTCGACGATCACGGCACGGCGCCGGCGCGGGACGAGGCGGAGGTGCCCGACCAGCGGGTGGAGCTGGCCAAGGCGTAGCGCTCCGGGGCGCGGGGAGCCGCCGTCGCACGGCCGCGGATCGCGCGGCGGCCGGTGGCACGGCTCCCCGCGCCCGCGTCATCCCTCCACGAGGGCGGTCCCCAGGGTCTCGGCGACCGCCCGCGGCAGCCACCGCCGGGCGTCGCCGAAGGTGAACCCGAGTTCGGTGGCACGGGAGTTGTCCATGCCGTAGGAGCGGGTGAAGGCGTACGGCGAGACCTCGCCGACCTCGACGGTCCGGTAGACGATCCTGCCCTGCGGGAGGCGGGCGGCCACCGCCTCGCACAGCTCCCGGGTGGTGAGCACCCCGTGGGAGGCGGCGTTGACCGGCCCGGTGAACTCCGCGCCGACCGCCCAGAACAGGAAGTCGGCGGCCTCCTCGACATGGATGAAGGTGGCGGGCCGGTTCACCGGCGGCACGACGACGGGCTCGCCGGAGCGGACGCGGTCGGCGTAGTGCGCGAGCCGGCCGGTGAAGTCGTCGTCGCCGCCCAGCACATGGGCGAGCCGCACGGCGGTCCAGTCGAAGCCCGTGCCGGCCGCGAACACCGCCTCCGCCTGCCGCTTGCCCTCGCCGTAGTGGGCGTCCCGGAACGCGGGCTCGTCCCACGGCAGTTGCGCGTCCACGGCGACCGTGCGCGGATCGACGGCGGATTCGCGGACCAGGGCGGGGGAGTCCTCGTACTCGTAGACCTCCACCGTCGACGTCATCACATAGCGGCGGGTGCGCCCGGCGAAGACGCGGCGGGCGATGTCCGCCTGGCGCGGGGTGTAGCAGACCTGGTCGACGACGACATCCAATGCGCGTGTTCCGAGGGCGGCGGTGAGGGAATTCTCGTCGTCGCGGTCGGCGACCAGGTGAAGTGTTCCGGGCGGTGCGGCGGAAGAACCCCGATTGAGGACCGTGACCCGGTCTCCGGCGGCCAGCAGACGCTCGATCAGCCGCTTGCCTATATAGCGGTTTCCGCCGATGACCAGTATCTCTCGTGCCTTTTCCATGACCATAATTCTCCCGGCGTACACCGATGTCCTGAAGGGGGAACCATGGGAGTTCCGGCGGCTGTGCCGAAAGAACCTCGGCAGCTGCGCGCGGCCACCGGCGAAACGTCGGTGGCCTTCGACGCGCTGGACCGGCAGATCCTCCAGCTGCTCCAGACCGACGGCCGGATCAAGCTGAGCGAGCTGGGCCGCCGGGTGCGGCTCAGCCCGGCGGCGGTCACCGAGCGGGTGCGCCGGCTGGAGGCGGCGGGAGTGATCAGCGGCTACGGCGCCCAGGTCGTCCCGGCCCGGCTCGGCTACGGCATCCAGGCGTTCATCCGGGTCGACCCGCACGGCGGCTACACCCTCCGGCACCCCAGGACCCTGGAGCTGATCGGCCGCCCGGAGATCACCGAGGCGCATCACGTGGTGGGGGAGGACTGCTGGATCCTCAAGGTCGCCGTCCGTGACACCGTCCACCTGGAGGAGGTGCTGGAGCTGGTCTCCGCGCTGGGCCGCACCACGACGTCGATCGTGCTGACCTCGCCGGTGGAGCGGAAACCTCTGCTGCCGTTGCCTTGACGTCGGCGTCAAGCCGTACGTTCGTACCCATGCGAATCGGCGAGCTGGCCGCACGGGCCGGGACCACGACGCGGACGCTGCGGTACTACGAGGCGCGGGGGCTGCTGCCCGCGCGGCGCGACGGCAACGGCCACCGGGCCTACGACGAGGCCGACCTGACCCTGCTGCGGCAGATCAGGACCCTCCAGGACTTCGGTTTCGACCTGGAGGAGACCCGGCCCTTCGTGGAGTGCCTGCGGGCCGGGCACCCGGAAGGCGATGTGTGCCCGGCCTCGCTCGCGGTCTACCGGCGCAAGCTGGACGAGCTCGACGCGCTGATCGGCGAGTTGCAGGCGGTACGGGCCAAGATCGGCGTCCGGCTGGCGCTGGCCGAGGACCCGATGTGCGAACTGGGAGGGAAGCTGTGATCAAGGCGGCGGGTGTGGCCGAGGTGACGGACGCGGACTTCGCGACGGAGGTGATCGGGTCGAAGCTGCCGGTGCTGGTGGAGTTCACCGCCGACTGGTGCCCGCCGTGCCGGCAGATGGGCCCGGTGCTCTCCGCGGTGGCCGAGGAGGAGGGGGAGCGGCTGAAGGTGGTCCAGCTGGACGTGGACACGAATCCGGAGACCACCAACCGGTACAAGGTGCTGTCCATGCCGACCTTCATGGTCTTCCGGGACGGGGAGCCGGTGAAGGCCATGGTGGGCGCGCGGCCGAAGCGGCGGCTGCTGGAGGAGATCTCCGAAGCCCTCTGAGCCCGCTGACCTCTTATACGGCGGTCGACCGCACAAGAAAACCCCCGGGTAATTGCGCCCGGGGGATTTTTCTGCGTATATTCAGTGGTTCGCGACTTCGGCATCGCAGTCGATGTCACAAGTCGCGGAGAAGTTCAGTGGGCACAGTATATCCGGGCGGGAGTGGAATTGTCAAACTCCGAATTTCCAGACGATGAAATGCGTCAGGAGCAGGAATTCATCGACGAGCTCTACACGCGTGTGGACGTGCTGCGCTCAGACGCCGAGTCCTCGGTCACGGACGCGCTCGCCCAGGGCGACAAGCCCATGCAGGCCCGCCTCGAGCGGGACATCCTGGTCGCCGAGCGGTCCGGGCTGCTCGCCGCGCTGAACGCGGTGGACGGCTCGCTCTGCTTCGGGCGGATCGACCTCACCTCCGGCGTGCGCCACCACATCGGCCGGATCGGACTGCGCGCCGACGACGACGAGCTCACCCCCGTCCTCATCGACTGGCGGGCGGAGGTCGCCCGGCCCTTCTACCTGGCCACCGGCCACACTCCGATGGGCCTGCGCCGCCGCCGGCACATCGCCACCGAGGGCCGCACGGTCACCGCGCTGCACGACGAACTCCTCGACCTGGGCGACCGGGAGCGGACCGGCCACGAGGACCCCTCCGGCGACGCCGTGCTCCTCGCCGCCCTGAACTCCGCGCGCACCGGCCGGATGAACGACATCGTGCAGACCATCCAGGCCGAGCAGGACGAGATCATCCGGGCCCCGCACCGCGGGGTGCTGGTGGTCGAGGGCGGCCCCGGCACCGGCAAGACGGCCGTGGCCCTGCACCGCGCCGCCTACCTCCTCTACGAGCACCGGGAACTGCTCGCCAAGCGGGCCGTGCTGATCGTCGGCCCCAACCCGGCCTTCCTCGGCTACATCGGCGAGGTGCTGCCCTCCCTCGGTGAGACCGGCGTGCTGCTGGCCACCGTCGGCGAGCTGTACCCCGGCGTGAAGGCCACCGCCGCCGACACCGAGGAGGCGGCCGCGGTCAAGGGCCGCGCCGGCATGGCCGAGGTGCTCGCCGCCGTCGTCCGCGACCGGCAGGCGCTGCCCGACCCGGTGATCGCCATCGAGCACGACCGCGAGATCCTGATGCTCGACGACGGCCTGGTGAACGTCGCCCGCGAGCGGACCCGGGCCGCGAAGCTGCCGCACAACGCGGCCCGCGAGCACTTCGAGGGCCACATCCTCAACACCCTCACCGAGCTGTACGCCGAACGCATCGGCACCGACCCCTACGACGGCTCCAGCCTGCTCGACCCCGCCGACATCACCCAGATCCGCGACGACCTCGCCGAGAACCCCGAGGTGTGGTCCGCGATCGACCGACTGTGGCCGGTGCTCTCCCCGCAGCGGCTGGTCGCCGACTTCCTCGCCGACCCGGAGGGCTACCTCGCCGACGAGGACGCCGCCGCGATCCGCCGCCCGGTCACCCGGGCCTGGACGGTCGCCGACGTACCGCTGCTCGACGAGGCGGCGGAGCTGCTCGGCGAGGACGACCGGGCGGTCCGGGCGCGCGCCGAGCGGGAGCGGGAGACGCAGATCGCCTACGCGCAGGGCGTGCTCGACGTGTCGTTCGCGTCCCGGACGTACGAGTTCGAGGACAAGGAGGAGGGCGACCCGGAGGCCTCCGAGGTGCTGTCCGCGCACGACATCATCGACGCCGAGCGGTTCGCCGAGCGGCACGAGGAGGAGGACCACCGCAGCGCCGCCGAGCGCGCGGCGGCCGACCGCACCTGGGCGTTCGGGCACATCATCGTCGACGAGGCGCAGGAGCTGTCGCCGATGGCCTGGCGGCTGCTGATGCGGCGCAGCCCGACCCGCTCGATGACCCTGGTCGGCGACCCGGCGCAGACCGCGGAGGCGGCCGGCACGGGCTCCTGGGCCGACATCCTCCAGCCCTATGTCGAGGACCGCTGGGAGCACACCCGGCTCGGCGTCAACTACCGCACGCCCGCCGAGATCATGGACCTCGCGGCGGCCGTCGTCCGCGCCGAGAACCCGGACTTCGAACCGCCCAGCTCGGTCCGCTCCACCGGCGTACGGCCCTGGGTGCGCGCCACCGACGACCTGCCCGGCGCGGTCGAGAAGGCCGTCGCCGAACTCACCCCGGCCGAGGGCCGGCTCGCCGTGATCGCCCCGCGCGAGCTGCACCGCCGGCTCGCCGCCCGGCTGGACGGGGTGACGGCGGGCGCCGAACCCGACCTGACGCGGACCGTCGTCCTGCTCGACCCGCGCCAGGCCAAGGGCCTGGAGTTCGACTCCGTGCTGGTCGTCGAACCCGGCCGGTACGGCACCAGCGACCTCTACGTCGCCCTGACCCGCGCCACCCAGCGGCTCGGCGTCCTGCACACCGGCGTCCTGCCCGAGGGCATCAGGCGGGCCGCAGCCACACCGTAGCCAGCGGCGGCAGTGTCAGCCGGATGCTCGCGGGGCGGCCGTGCCAGCCCTGCGACTCCGGCTTGACGGGGTCGGGCCCGGTGACGCCGCTGCCGCCGTAGCGGGCGGCGTCGGTGTTGAGGACCTCGTGCCAGGCGGGGATGTCGTCGGGGACACCGAGCCGGTAGTCGTGGCGGACGACCGGGGAGAAGTTGCTGACCGACAGCAGCGGGGTGCCGTCGGCGGCCAGCCGCAGGAACGCCAGCACGTTGTCGTCGGCGGCGTCCCCGACGATCCACTGGAAGCCGTCCGGATGGACGTCCCGCTCCCACAGCGCCGGGCTGTCCGTGTAGACCGTGTTGAGGTCGCGGACCAGGTCGAGCACCCCGCGATGGTCCGCCGCCGCGCCGTACCCCGGGTCCAGCAGCCACCAGTCGGGCCCCTGGGCCTCCGACCACTCCGCGCCCTGCGCGAACTCCTGGCCCATGAAGAGCAGCTGCTTGCCCGGGTGGGCCCACATGAAGGCGAGATAGGCGCGGTGGTCGGCGCGCTGCTGCCACCAGTCGCCGGGCATCTTGGAGACCAGGGACCGCTTGCCGTGCACCACCTCGTCGTGCGAGATCGGCAGCACGTAGTTCTCGCTGTACGCGTACACCATCGAGAAGGTCATCTCGTGGTGGTGGTACTTGCGGTGCACCGGCTCCTTGCTCATGTACTGGAGCGAGTCGTGCATCCAGCCCATGTTCCACTTCAGCCCGAACCCGAGCCCGCCGAAACCGCTCGGGCCCTTGTGGTGGGTGGCCCGGGTGACGCCGTCCCAGGCGGTGGACTCCTCGGCGATGGTCACCACGCCCGGCACCCTGCGGTACACGGTGGCGTTCATCTCCTGGAGGAAGGCCACCGCGTCCAGGTTCTCCCGGCCGCCGTGCACGTTCGGCGTCCACTGGCCGGAGTCGCGCGAGTAGTCCAGGTAGAGCATCGAGGCGACCGCGTCCACCCGCAGCCCGTCGATGTGGAACTCCTCGCACCAGTACACGGCGTTGGCGACCAGGAAGTTGCGGACCTCGTTGCGCCCGTAGTCGAACTCCAGCGTGCCCCAGTCGGGGTGGGCGGCCCGCAGCGGGTCGGCGTGCTCGTACAGCGGCCGCCCGTCGAACTCGGCGAGCGCCCAGTCGTCGCGCGGGAAGTGCGCCGGCACCCAGTCCATGAGGACGCCGATGCCGGCCCGGTGCAGGGCGTCGACCAGGAACTTGAAGTCGTCCGGGGTGCCCAGCCGGGCCGTGGGCGCGTAGAAGCCGGTGACCTGGTAGCCCCAGGAGCCGCCGAAGGGGTGCTCGGCGACCGGCATCAGCTCGACATGGGTGAAGCCGAGGTCCTTGACGTAGGCGGGCAGCTGCTCGGCGAGCTGCCGGTAGGACAGGCCGGGCCGCCAGGACGGCAGGTGCACCTCGTACACCGAGAACGGCGCCTCGTGCGCCGGCCGCTCGGTACGGCGCGCCAGCCACTCCTCGTCGTTCCAGGTGTGCCGCGAGGCGTGCACGATCGACGAGGTGTTCGGCGGGATCTCGGTGCGGCGGGCCATCGGGTCGGCGCGCAGGGTCCGCGACCCGTCCGGCCGGGTGATCTCGAACTTGTACAGCTCGCCCTCGCCGATCCCGGGCACGAACAGCTCCCACACCCCGGAGGAGCCCAGCGAGCGCAGCGGGTGGCCGGCGGCGTCCCAGTAGTTGAAGGTCCCGGCCAGCCGGACGCCGCGGGCGTTCGGTGCCCACACCGTGAACCGGGTGCCGGTCACCTGCTGGTGGGTCATCGGTTCGGCGCCGAGCGCCCGCCACAGCTGCTCGTGCCGGCCCTCGCCGATCAGGTGCAGATCGAGTTCGCCGAGCGTCGGCAGGAAGCGGTACGGGTCCTCCATCTCGACGACGCTCTCCTCGTACGCCACCAGCAGGCGGTACTCGGGGACCTCCTCGAGCGGCAGCAGCGCGGAGAAGAAGCCGAGCCCGTCGTCGTGCAGCTCGGCCCGCAGCTCCGCGGCGACGACGGTGACCGACCGGGCGTGCGGCCGGAAGGCCCGGAAGGCGAGCCCGCCGGGCACGGGGTGGGCGCCGAGCACGGAGTGCGGGTCGTGATGGGTGCCGGCGAGCAGCCGCTCGCGGTCTGCGGCGTCGAGCGCGGCGCCGGCGGGCGGCGCGGCGACGGCCTTCCTGGCGGAGGCCCGCCGGGCCGGCGCCTTCCCGGCGGGTGCCTTCTTCGCCGGTGTCTTCTTGGCCGGGGCCTTCTTGGCCGGGGCCTTCGCCGTCGCCTTCTTGGCGGTGGCCTTGGCCGCGACCTTCTCCACGGCCTTCTTCGCGACGGTCTTCTTGGCGACCGCCTTCTTCGCTGCGGCCTTCTTCGCTGCGGCCTCCTCGGCGGTGACCTTCTTGGCCGCGGCCTTCTTGGTGACCGCCTTCTTGGCGACGGCCTTCTTGGTGACGGTCTTCTTCGCGACCGCCTTCTCCGCCGCGGCCGTCTCGGTGGCGGTCTTCTCGGCCGCCGCCTGACGCGCCACCGCTTTCTGTGCCACCGATTTCTGTGCCACCGATTTCTGTGCCACCGACTTCTGCGCCGGAGCCTTCTTGGCCGCCGCCTTCTTCGTGACGGCCTTCTCGCCGGTCGACTGCCGGGCCACGGTCTTCTTCGCGGCGGCCGTGTCGGGCACCGCCTTCTGGGCCGGTGTCCTCGGGGCCGTCTTCCTGGCGGTGGTCTTCTTCGCGGTCGCCTGCCGCGGCACCGTCTTCTGCACGGCGGCCTCTTGCGCGGCGTTCTGCTCCGCGGCCGTCTCCTCGGCCGTCTGCTCGGCCGTCTGCTTCGGGTCCGAACCGCTGGACGGGGTGCGGGGAGTCACGGGCGGGGCCTCCTGGGAAAGGTCAGGGGAGGGTCAGGTCGGTTGGTTCGAGGCGAGACGCCGTATCGCCGACAGCGGTACCGGGAGCCAGTCGGGGCGGTGCCGGGCCTCGTAGACCACTTCGTACACCGCTTTGTCCGTTTCGTAGGCGCGCAGCAGCACCGGGTCGTGCCGCGGGTCGCGGCCGGCGGCCTCGGCGTACCCGGAGCAGTACGCGGCCCGGCAGGTCTCCGCCCAGCCCGGCACCCGGGGCCGCACCGAGTGCGCGGCGTAGTCGAAGGAGCGCAGCATCCCGGCGACGTCCCGCACGGCCGGCTGCGGCATCCGCCGCTCCGCCAGCGGCTTGGCCGGTTCGCCCTCGAAGTCGATCAGGGTCCACTGTCCGGCGGGCGAGCGCAGGCACTGCCCGAGGTGCAGATCGCCGTGGATGCGCTGGGCGGTCCAGGTGCCGCCCTCCGCGCCGAGCTGGGCGACCGCCTCGAAGGCGCCGCGCAGGTTCGGCGCGTACGGGCGCAGCGCGGGCACCGCCTGGGCGGCGGCGTCGAGGCGTTCCACCATGGCGTCGACCAGCACCTGGAGCTGGGTGTGGCCGAGGGTGACGGTCGGCAGGGCGCGGGCCAGCGCGGTGTGCACCTCGGCGGTGGCCCGCCCGAGGGCCCGTGCCTCCGTGCCGAAGTCCTCGCCCTTGGCCAGCTCCCGCAGGGCCAGCTCCCAGCCGTCGGCCGCGCCCTGCACATACGGCTGGAGCACGCCGAGGACGTACGGCTCCCCGCCCAGCTCGGCCCGCAGCCACGCGGTCGGCGCGGGCACCCGGGGGCAGCCTTCGCGGGCCAGCGCGAGGGGCAGCTCCAGGTCGGGGTTGACGCCGGGGACGATCCGGCGAAGCAGCTTCAGGATGAACGTATCTCCGTAGACGACCGAGGAGTTGGACTGCTCGGCGGTCATCGCGCGCGGGACGAGGCCGGACCGGATCTCCTGGCCGGGCTCGCGTTCGAAGCGCAGTCCGCCGATCCGGGCCCGGGTGCGCAGGGCCTCCAGGAGGAGGTCGGCGGGGCGGGGGTCGAACAGGGCCTCGTAGACGGTGCGGCCGGTGAGCGGTCCCTCGGTGACATGGCCGATCAGCGCGGGCGCCAGCCGAGGCGGCAGCGCCTCGCGCGCGCCTATCAGCAGCTGGTAGCAGTCTCCGGGGGCCGAGGCCGCGCCGTGCACCGGGGCGAGCGGCTGGTGGACCTGGAGCAGCAGGTGGTACAGGCCCAGCTTGCCACCGGCCGGCAGCAGTTCGGTGGCCGCCACCAGGGAGAACCCGGTGACCGGGCGCCCTTTGCCCGCGAACCACCGCTGCCGGGGCAGCCACTGACTCAGCAGGGGTTCCAGCGACGCTAAGAGACCGGGACCGATGGTCGTGCTGACGGGCCGGGTGACGGCTTCCGACATGGGTTGCGTCCTTTCCCCGGATGCGGTCGGGGGGTTACGGCATGCGTGCCCCGGGCGGGGCGGTGGAAACCGCCCCGCCGCGGGTTCTAGGCGGCGTCCTTGCGGAGCCGGAACCAGTAGAAGCCGTGACCTGCCAGGGTCAGCAGATACGGCAGTTCGCCGATGGCGGGGAAGCGCACCCCGCCGATCAGCTCGACCGGGTGGCACCCGGCGAAGGGCCGCAGATCCAGCTCGGTCGGCTGCGGGAACCGGGAGAAGTTGTGCACGCACAGCACCAGGTCGTCGCCGTGCTCCCGCAGGAACGCCAGGACCGCCGGGTTGGAGGACTGGAGTTCGGTGTAGGAGCCGAGGCCGAAGGCCGGGTTCTGCTTGCGGATCTCGATCATCCGCCGGGTCCAGTGCAGCAGCGACGACGGCGACGCCATGGACGCCTCGACGTTGGTGACCTGGTAGCCGTAGACCGGGTCCATGATGGTCGGCAGGTAGAGCCGGCCGGGGTCGCAGGTGGAGAAGCCCGCGTTGCGGTCGGGCGTCCACTGCATGGGCGTGCGGACGGCGTCCCGGTCGCCGAGCCAGATGTTGTCGCCCATGCCGATCTCGTCGCCGTAGTAGAGGATCGGCGAGCCGGGCAGCGACATCAGCAGGGCCGTGAACAGCTCGATCTGGTTGCGGTCGTTGTCCAGGAGCGTGGCGAGCCGGCGCCGGATACCGATGTTGGCGCGCATCCGCGGATCCTTGGCGTACTCCGCGTACATGTAGTCGCGCTCTTCGTCGGTGACCATCTCGAGGGTCAGCTCGTCGTGGTTGCGCAGGAAGATGCCCCACTGGCAGCTGGAGGGGATGGCCGGGGTCTTGGCCAGGATCTCCGAGACCGGGTAGCGGGACTCACGGCGCACGGCCATGAAGATGCGCGGCATGACCGGGAAGTGGAAGGCCATGTGGCACTCGTCGCCGCCGCTGGCGTAGTCGCCGAAGTAGTCGACGACGTCCTCCGGCCACTGGTTGGCCTCGGCCAGCAGGACGGTGTCCGGGTAGTGGGCGTCGATCTCCTTGCGCACCCGCTTCAGGAACTCGTGGGTCGCGGGAAGGTTCTCGCAGTTGGTGCCCTCCTGCGCGTACAGGTAGGGCACCGCGTCCAGCCGGAAACCGTCGATGCCGAGGTCCAGCCAGAACCGCAGCGCGGAGATCATCTCCTCCTGCACGGCCGGGTTCTCGTAGTTGAGGTCCGGCTGGTGGGAGAAGAACCGGTGGAAGAAGTACTGCTTGCGGACCGGGTCGAAGGTCCAGTTGGAGACCTCGGT